>CAZNXL010000085.1:0-7618 GCA_964577075.1 uncultured Dorea sp.
AGTTTAGTACCTTATGTCATTGAACAGACCAGCCGTGGAGAGAGATCTTATGACATCTACTCAAGACTCCTGAAAGACAGGATTATCTTTCTTGGAGAAGAGGTGAATGACGTATCGGCAAGTATTGTTGTTGCGCAGCTTCTGTTTTTGGAGGCAGAAGATCCGGAAAAGGATATCCACCTTTATATCAACAGTCCGGGCGGCTCTGTGACGGCAGGTATGGCTATTTATGACACCATGCAGTATATCAAATGTGACGTCGAGACTATCTGTATCGGTATGGCGGCAAGTATGGGCTCTTTCCTGCTGTCAGGCGGGACTAAAGGGAAACGTCTTGCTCTGCCTAATGCGGAGATCATGATTCATCAGCCGTCGGGAGGAGCACAGGGACAGGCAACAGAGATTCAGATCGTTGCCGAACATATATTAAAGACGCGCCAGAAATTGAACCAGATCCTGGCGGACAATACCGGACAGCCGATAGAGGTTATTCAGGTTGACACTGAGCGCGACAATTTTATGTCAGCTGAGGAGGCAAAAGAATACGGTCTGATCGACGAGGTAATTACCCGTCGCCAGGATGGCCAGGACGGCAGTATTTAGAGGTGAGGTATGATAGGTAGAAATGACGAGCAGATCAGATGTTCGTTTTGCAATAAAACACAGGCACAGGTCAGGAAGCTGATCGCAGGACCGAATAATACTTATATTTGTGATGAGTGCGTCGAGGTATGCTCTGAGATTATTGAAGAAGAACTGGAATATGATGACGGCGGTGACCGTTGGAGTCCGTTTTCCGATATTAACCTTATAAAACCGGAAGAAATCAAAGCATTTCTGGATGAATATGTCATCGGACAGGATGAGGCGAAAAAAGTTCTTTCGGTTGCAGTTTATAATCACTATAAGAGAATTATGGCGGGAAGAGATCTGGGAGTGGAGCTTGGAAAAAGTAACATTCTGCTGTTAGGGCCTACCGGATGCGGCAAGACATTGCTTGCCCAGTCCCTTGCGAAGATACTCAATGTTCCGTTCGCTATTGCGGACGCCACGGCTCTCACGGAAGCAGGATATGTAGGCGAGGACGTAGAGAATATTCTTCTCAAGATCATTCAGGCCGCCGACGGTGATATCGAGCGCGCCGAGTATGGAATTATCTATATTGACGAGATTGACAAGATTACGAGAAAGTCGGAGAATCCTTCGATTACCCGCGATGTATCTGGTGAGGGTGTGCAACAGGCGCTCCTTAAGATCGTGGAAGGTACGGTTGCCAACGTTCCTCCGCAGGGCGGAAGAAAGCATCCGCATCAGGAACTGATCCAGATTGACACAACGAATATCCTGTTCATATGCGGCGGCGCATTTGAGGGAATTGACAGGATTATTGAGAGGAGGCTCGATCAGAAATCTATCGGTTTTAATGTTGAGATCGCAGATAATCATGAACATAACGTGGACGTTCTGCTTTCCAAGGTGCTTCCGCAGGATCTGATCAAATTCGGGCTGATCCCTGAGCTGGTGGGAAGAGTTCCCGTCAATGTTTCTCTGGAGATGTTAGATAAGGATGCGTTGATCCGTATACTGACAGAGCCAAGGAACGCACTGGTAAAGCAGTATCAGAAGATGCTGGAGTTAGATGGCGTGGATCTTGTCTTTGATGAAGAAGCGTTGGAGGAGATTGCCAGTATTTCACTTAAGAGAAGAACCGGAGCAAGGGGACTTCGCGCGATCATGGAAAACGTCATGATGGATATTATGTATCAGGCTCCGTCTGATGAGACATTGCAGACGTGCCGGATTACGCGGGACGTGGTAAAAGGTTACGGATTGCCGGAGTGTACGCATACGGCAATTCGGTCTGAAAGCGCATAGAGGCGGTAATAGCAGGTTGTTTGGCGGAATGGATTTCGCATGTGAGGGCGGGTGCAAAGGAGTGTTGCGCCCGCCTTTTAGATAGATGGATAAACCGGGAGAAATGATATGGATGATATAGTAAAGAGTCTGCCGATGGTAGCGCTGCGCGCAATGACGGTATTACCTGAGATGATCGTGCATTTTGACGTGAGCAGGGAGAAATCATTGCAGGCAATCGAGAAAGCGATGACAGAACAGCAGCAGTTGTTTTTGACAGCACAAAAAGACGCACAGACAGATGATCCGGATATGGAAGATGTCTATGAGACGGGCTGTATTGCTACGATTAAGCAGATTGTAAAGATGCCGAAGAAGATGAGCAGAGTGCTGATCGTGGGGACAGAGAGAGCGCGCCTTAATTATATGGAAAGTAAGGAGCCCTGTCTCTATGCCAATGTGTCAGTGATTAATGATATAGATTTGGCAGGAGAGGACAACTCTGATACCGGGTCCGTGGACCGGGAAGCAATGGTGTGCGGACTGAAAGATCTTTTTAAAAAATACATGGAGAAAAATCAGAAAGCGTATAAAGAGCTGGCTCCGCAGATCGAAGAGATTCAGGAATTAAGAAGATTAGTCAATGTAATCGCTGCAAATTTTCCTGTCTACTATGTGAAGCAGCAGGAACTATTGGAGGAATCAGACCTGATTAAGCGTTATGAAAAATTAACGGATCTGCTTGTCCATGAGATCCAGGTGCAGAATATTAAAGAAGAACTCCAGATAAAAGTGAAGCAGCGCGTGGATAAGAATCAAAGGGAATATATTTTAAGAGAAGAGATGAAGCTTATCAGGGAAGAATTGGGAGATGAAACCACGATCTCTGACGCCGATGAGTTTCAGCAGGCGGCGGATGCTCTTGATGCTCCCGCAGAGGTTAAGGGGAAAATAGCAAAAGAGATTCGGCGATTCCGTAACACGATGAACAGCCCCAGCGAGGCGGGAGTTATCCGGACTTATATCGAGACGATGCTTGAGATGCCCTGGGATAAGATGTGTCCGGAACATCAGGACATCGCTTTCGCAAGAAAGGTTTTGGATGAAGACCACTACGGACTTGAAAAAGTCAAAGAAAGGGTTCTTGAATATATGGCAGTGCGCGCACTTGCAAAAAAGGGAAACAGTCCGATTATCTGCCTGGCAGGGCCTCCGGGAACCGGGAAAACTTCCATCGCAAAGTCGCTGGCGAGATCCCTCAAAAAACCTTTTGTAAGGATTTCCCTGGGCGGCATAAGAGATGAGGCGGAGATCAGGGGACACAGGAAGACGTACGTGGGGGCGATGCCGGGAAGAATTGCCGATGCGATGAGAATTGCGGGAGTTAAGAATCCTTTGATGCTCTTAGACGAGATAGATAAGGTGAGCAATGATTACAAAGGAGATACCTTCTCAGCTCTCTTAGAGGTTTTGGACAGTGAGCAGAATAAAAAATTCAGAGATCATTATCTGGAAGCGCCTCTTGATCTGTCGGAGGTTTTGTTTGTGACAACGGCAAATTCCCTTCAGACGATCCCGAGACCTCTTCTTGACCGTATGGAAGTTATAGAAGTGTCCAGTTATACAGATAATGAAAAGAGACATATTGCTATGGAGCATCTGATTCCAAAGCAGATGGAAAGACACGGTCTTAAAGAACACCAGCTGATCATCAGCAAAAAGGCGATCTGGAAAATTTCCAGAAATTATACAAAAGAAGCCGGGGTGCGCCAGCTTGAGAGGAAGATCGCAGATATTTGCAGAAAAGCGGCAAAGGAGATTTTTGAGAAGGAGAAGAAAGTTGTCCGCGTGACGGAGCGAAATCTTAGTCAGTATCTGGGGAATGAAATCTATACCTATCAGATGGCAAATGAATCAGACGAGGTAGGAATCGTGCGGGGACTTGCCTGGACAAGTGTCGGCGGGGATACGCTCCAGATCGAGGTTAATATTATGCCGGGAGAAGGGGAAATACTCCTGACCGGTCAGCTCGGAGACGTGATGAAGGAGTCTGCAAGAACCGGTATCAGTTACATACGTTCCGTCAGTAAGTCTCACAAGATTGAGGAGGATTTCTTTAAAAAGCATGATATCCATATCCATGTTCCGGAGGGGGCTGTGCCGAAGGACGGACCGTCTGCGGGGATTACGATGGCAACTGCCATGATGTCCGCAATTACGGGGAAAAAGGTCCGCGCGGATGTAGCGATGACCGGAGAGATCACTCTAAGAGGGAGAGTGCTTCCAATCGGCGGCTTAAAGGAAAAGCTTTTAGCAGCCAGGAGCGCCAATATCAAGGTGGTCATTGTACCGAAGGAAAATCTCCCGGATGTGGAGGAGATATCTTCAGAGATTACAAAGGGACTGGATATTGTTCCGGTGTCGCACATGGATGAAGTCTTAAAGATCGCACTTGTAAAGTCTAAGAAGTAAAAATGTGAAGGGGATAGAGTATGGTAATAAGAAGTCTTAATTTGGAAACGGTGTGCGGGATCACCAGCAAGCTTCCGGATAATAAATACCCGGAGATTGCATTTGCGGGGAAGTCGAATGTAGGGAAGTCCTCCCTCATCAATGCATTGATGAACCGCAAGTCTTATGCGAGGATTTCCGGAACGCCGGGGAAGACACAGACGATTAATTTTTATAATATTAATGATGAGATGTATCTGGTCGATCTTCCGGGGTATGGATACGCCAGAGTTTCAGAAAAGGAAAAGGCGCAGTGGGGGAAGCTGATCGAACGTTATCTGCATGGTTCCGCACAGTTAAAGGCGGTATTTTTACTGATCGATATCAGACATGATCCTTCTGAAAATGACAGGATCATGTATGACTGGATCGTGGATCGGGGGTATCATCCGATCATTATTGCTACAAAGTTTGATAAGATTAAGAGAAGTCAGAGAGAGAAACAGTTAAAGGCAATCAGACAGGGGCTGGATCTGATTCCGGGAACAGTTATCATTCCTTTTTCGGCGGTAAGTAAGCAGGGAAGGGATGAAATTTGGGAACTGGTAGAGAACGAATTATTGTAGGAATGGATTATGGATACGAGTTTTAAAGGGAAAATATGCGATAACAGACCTTACTGGAAGGTAATCGTAAGTCTGGCATTCAGTCTGGTCGGAACGGTGTTATTTATTGTGATCGGCTATAAATTGATGATTTTTTTCATGCCTTTTGTGATAGGGTGGGTGATATCGTCAATCGCAGCGCCCATGGTGAACTTTCTGGAAAAGAAAGTCAGGATTATGAGAAAGCTTGGCTCTATCCTCATGATCATCGGGGTATTGGCAGGAATTGTGCTGATCCTGTATCTGATCATAAGCAATCTTTGGAAGGAGATTGAAGTCCTGATATGGCGAATGCCATCTATGTATGAGGACCTGGAATCGGGACTTAAAGAGATTGGCGCCGGAATGCACGGCGGCCTCGATATGCTTCCGGCAGGCGCGCAGTCTGCCCTTGAATCTGTCGCCGACAGTCTGGATCAGCAGATGGGAAATATTATGGGAAATATCAGCGCTCCAACTGTAAACGCGGCAAGGAAAATAGCAAAAAGTATCCCGTCGATTCTAATAGGAACGATTGTGGCGTTTGTCTCTGCATATTTTTTTGTCTCGGACAGAGAGGAAGTACTTGCATGGGCAAAGAAAGTAACACCGGATCCGATCGTCAGCCGCATGACCATGGTATGCGATAATTTAAAATATGCAGTCGGGGGGTATTTTAAGGCGCAGTTAAAGATTATGGGAGTTGTCTTTGTGATCCTTATGATCGGTTTTATGCTTATGGGGCTTAATTTTACCTTTATTCTGGCAATTATTATTGCATTTTTAGATTTTCTTCCGTTTTTCGGAACGGGAACCGCACTGATCCCGTGGGCTTTGTATAAATTTCTGGTGGGAGATTACAAGACAGTCATTGGCCTTGTGATACTCTACGGTGTGACGCAGCTTGTGCGTCAGTTGATTCAGCCGAAATTTGTAGGAGACAGCATAGGGATCAATCCGCTCCTTACGTTAGTGTTTTTATATATCGGTTACCGGACGGAAGGAATCTTTGGCATGATCTTTGCGGTGCCAATAGGATTGATCATTATCAATTTGTATAAAGCAGGGGCTTTTGATTACATATTGACCGATGTCAGGATCCTGATCGAGGGGATCCTGAGCCTCAGGGATAAAGATTAGCGGAGCAAACCATGATCCATGGAAGGTTAATTCACGGAAAGGAATTGACATATTACCGGCAATTCATTAGAATATTTTCGATAGTATTTTTATACGAAAGAGGTGCATTATGCAGAGAAATGTTTTGGAGTATCTTGAAAAATCCTGTGAGGCATTTCCCGAAAAGGTAGTGTTTGCAGATGATAAGTCTGCGATTACCTATGGCGAGTTTGTAAGACAGGCAAGATATCTGGGCGCCTGCTTAGCGGAACACGGACTGCATGGGATGAAGGGCGTTCCCATCGCAGTATTTACAGATCGCTCCATACAGAGCCTTTTCGGATTTTTCGGGGCAGTATACAGTGGATGCTTTTATGTTCCGATCGACCGTCAGATGCCGGCCGCCAGGATTGAACTGATCCTGGATACACTCAATCCGGAGGTAGTATTAGGTGAGGAGAAGGACAGAAAGATCCTGGCTTCGTTGAGCGGGGTGGGCAAAAAAAGAGAAGACAGCCTCTTCATTCTGAGTGAGATCCTCGCGAGCAGTAAAGGAAAGGCGCTGTCTGAAGATCAGGAGGCTCTGCTTTCAGACATCAGAAAGCGTTCCCTCGATACAGACCCGCTGTATGCGATCTTTACTTCAGGATCTACAGGAGTTCCGAAAGGAGTTTTAGTAAGCCACCGATCAGTGATTGACCTGATCGATAACTTCAAAGAAGAATTTTCATTTACGGAAGAGTGCATATTTGGAAATCAGGCTCCGTTTGATTTTGATGTGTCCGTAAAGGATATCTATTCAACGATTAAAAACGGCGCTACCATGTATGTGATCCCGAAGGTAATGTTTTCTTTTCCGGCGAAGCTCATTGCCTTTATGAACGAGAAAAAGATTAATACGATCATATGGGCTGTTTCCGCTCTTAGGATCATTGAGAATCTTAACGCATTTACCGGAGAGATTCCGAAGTATTTAAAGACTGCCATGTTTTCCGGCGAGGTCATGCACAACAAAGTGTTAAATTACTGGAGAAGATATCTTCCGGATGTCAACTATGTGAATCTGTACGGCCCCACAGAGATTACCTGCAACTGTACATTTTATAAAGTAAATCGTCCGTTTGCTGACGATGAGGCGCTTCCGATCGGTATACCGTTCTTAAATTCAGGAGTATTCTTATTAGATGGCAGCAGATTAGTAGAAAAGGCGGGCGAAGCCGGAGAGATCTGTATCAAAGGAAGCAGTCTCGCATTGGGATATTATAATAATGCAGAGAAGACAGCAGAAAGCTTCTGTCAGAATCCGTTGAATCAAGTATATCCTGAGCGTATCTACCGGACAGGAGATATCGGGATGTTTAATGAGAACAGTGAGCTCATATTCTTGTCGAGAAAAGATGATCAGATCAAACATATGGGACACAGAATTGAGTTGGGCGAAGTTGAGGCGGCCGCCAATTCCCTGGATTTTCTTGACGCGGCAGTATGTATCTACGATAAAGCAGTGGAAAAGATCGTGATGTTCTATCAGGCGGAGAAGCCTTGTGATA
>CAZNXL010000086.1:0-7452 GCA_964577075.1 uncultured Dorea sp.
CCGGAATGCCATAGCTGTCAACCGTACGGCAGAGCTTATCAATAAAATCATCCTCAGTGATATGGCGCCTTGAAAAGTTTACCGATATCGAGACATACCTTTCACCGCTGTCGATACGCGATCTGAGGAACTGACAGACCTGACCGAGGACATTCCAGTCTATCTCCAGGATGAGATCGGTCTCTTCAGCAATCGGAATGAAGCTCGCAGGAGAAGCGATTGTCCCATCCGGGAGTCTCCTGCGGACAAGTGCCTCGGCAGCTACCAGTTTTTCAGTCAGGGTATCGTATAAGGGTTGGTAGTAGACGATGAATTCATTGTTTATCAGGGCTTCTTTGACATTTTCCAGACTGTCAGGGGTATTTTGCATGGGAACCTCCTTTGTTATCCGTTATCCTGCCGTTTTTGTCCTGATATGCTGTCAGCCGCTGTCCCATCTTATCTGTCAATCTGCATCGAATTTTTTGCCCCGTCCCGAATGGATATGCCATATATCTGTGTCTCACCGGACGGGTCTGGCGCGCTTTTCAGACGATCCCTCTGGCTTTTCTGTCTGCCGATGTGTATCTGTCTTCTGTCTCAGGCTTCCGCAAGATAGATATTTGTTTGGTGTAATCATATCATGACCTTTGTGGAAATGCAATCATATATATTTTATGGTTTATGGAGGATACGCCAGTGATAGCAGCCAACCTGACGATATGCTCAGGATTCATTCTTGCTGATATGATTCTTGCATCTATATGCTTCTTTAAAAGATACTGACTGATCATCTTCTGAAACTGCAGGAGCTGTATCTTCTCCATGCCTGCTGCCACTCACAGGCAACAATTTTAGCGCCCTCCGTCGTCAGATGTATGCCGTCCGTAGTGATCTTGTCATACCCGCGCTTTTCCGCCTCTGTCACAAGCCTGTCGTGCAGCAGGATGCACTGTGCGTGATATTGCCGCGCAAGTTCCTCTATCATCTCTTCGGCTCTCTTAATATAGGGAATCCATGCCGCATATTCCTGCGGACAGGGGAAGATAAAAGGCGTCATACAGATAACGGATGCGTCTGTGTAATCCCTGATCTCACACAAGATCTTCTCATAGTTCCCGGCAAAATCCTGTTCTTCAAGGTTTTTACCGGTATTCATAAAGATTCCCACATCATTACATCCCACAAGAATACTTACCACGTCCGGCTGATGCACAATACAGTCTCTGCCAAGCATACGCAGCACTCCCTGAGTGGTAAAACCGTCATGCCCGCGGTTTAAGATCTTCACCCGCTCCTTCTTATCCTCCATGTATCCGGCAACAATACTCACATATCCGTTCCCAAGCCCCCTCTCATCTACACCCAGATCGTGGTATGCATCTGTAATACTGTCTCCCAGAAAAACGATCTTTTCCATCCGTGATCACTCCTGTACATTTTCCGTCCTTTCATACAAAAAGCTTGCGTATTCATAGATTTCGGCAAAATCTACTTCACATTCCCCGCCAAATATATTCACCGGAATCTTAGCGTCAAATCCGTAGATTACCGGCCATTCACCGTCTTCAAAGTTATATACGATCACTTTTTTCCTGACCGGATCGACGATCCAGTATTCCCGTACTCCTGCGTCACAATACTTATAAAGCTTGATCTTATTATCCCGAAGCTTTGACGATGGAGATAACACCTCAACAATAAAATCCGGCGCTCCGTACACAACGCCTTTCAGCTTATCTCTGTCGCACACTACGATCACGTCCGGCTGGACCATCGTGCGGTTATCACGGTTAAGCTGCACGTCTATCGGAGAAAATACCGGAATACAGTCACCTTTCTTTTTCTTAATATACTGCGAAATCTGTGCCCATATCTCTCCCGATAATATCTGGTGAATATCCAGCGGACTCGCCATATCATAGATAACCCCGTCAATCAATTCCACTCTTCTCTCTTCCGACAGCGCCATGTAATCCTCTATCGTATACTCCCCCTGTTGCTTTTCAGTACCATATGCAAACATATCCTCCCGGATCCTATTCGCTGCCGGAGCGGCAAACGCTTTCTCTAATGCCTGCAGCGTATCATATCTGGGAGATTTCGTAACTCCTCCCAATACCTTCTGCACAGTCGTCAGCGGGATTCCTGACCTTTCAGCTATCTGCTCATAAGTAAGTCCCAACTCCCTCTTTTTTTCTCTCATTTCACAAACTGTCATAAAATCACCTCTGGATAGCCAAATAATATCAATAAAATTTCATTTTGTCAACCAGAATATCTGGAATATAGCATTTTGGTATCCATATTGTATTAAAAAATTGCTATTTTTTGTCCTGCTTTTACAGTCCGTCGAGTTATAATGCGATCGACATATGTCGGAAACAGAGGTGAAAAATATTATGGCAAAAAAAGCTGACATATGAACAGTGTGCCCGTCACTGAATCCCAGAGTAACACTGATATTTATTCTGATATTACAACTCCGTCTTTTACCACCATTTTAAGATCAAGCTTCCTGTCAAGCAGCACTACATTGCCCTTCTTCCCCGGCGTAATAGAGCCATACCTGTCATATTCCCCAAGCGCTTTTGCCGGGTTCATGGTGGCGCACGCAACCGCTGTCTCAAACGGGATCTTCATCTTCTGCACAGCGGTTTTCATACAATCCATAAGATTGGTTGCTGACCCCGCGATCGCTCCGTTAGAAACTAAAGTCGCCCGATTCCCGACAACGTCCACGTCAAGCCCTCCAAGTGTATAGCGTCCGTCAGACATGCCTGTGGCGCGCATGCTGTCACTGATCAGTATGATACGGTCTTCTCCCGTCATCTTAAATGTAGCGCGTACCACCGATGGATGAAGATGCACACCGTCACAAATGAGTTCAGCATTCACATGAGGACTGTCTGATACTGCTCCTACAACTCCCGGCGCGCGGTGTGTAAACGCCGGCATCGCATTATACAGATGTACGGCGTGATCAGCTCCTGCGTCAAATGCCGCTTTTGCTGTGTCATAATCTGCATTGGTGTGTGCCAGTGATATGTTGACCTTATCCTTCATCCGGCGGACAAACTCTACTGCATTTGCATTGCTCTCAGGCGCAATTCCGACAAACTTCACTAATCCTTCGGAAGAATCAAGAAACTGCTGACAGATTTCTTCATTGCAGGGGATGATATTTCTCTCATCCTGCGCGCCCTTTTTCCCGGCGCTGATAAAAGGGCCTTCCATGTTCACACCGATCAGATCCGCTCCCCTCGGATTCTCTTTTTCGGCGGTTTTCTTATAGGAAGCCGCAACCGCCAGAATCTCTTTAAGTTCCTCTACCGGAAGAGTCATGGTAGCAGGAGAGATCGCAGTCACCCCAATGGATGCTTCATACTTTGCAATCTCTTCGATGGCCTCTTTTGTTCCATCGCAAAAATCATATCCCATACAGCCGTGAAAATGAAGATCGATCAAACCGGGAATCGCATAACAGCCTTCCCCGTCAACAATCTCGTCTCCGTCTTCGGCTTCTCCCGTCTCCGCAAATATTCCGTCCTGAATGATAATGTCTCCATCCTCGAATGTCTTTTCTTCTGTATACACTTTTACATTCTTAATGATCATCACTCTTCCTCCTTAAATCATCATTCTAAATCAGGACTTCTTCTCTTGCCTTCCTCCAGCGCCCGCAGTGTATGATCATGCAAAAGCTCTTTGGAAAACTTGTCCTGCTCCACATAATAAGAATAAATAATATCCAGCATGATCAGGATTGGAAACTGCGGCGAGATAACATTTCCGTGATTTAAATGCCTGAGTGACGGGAAAAGCACCACCTCGTCACAAAATCTGTCAAAGATCCCCCGGTTCTTTGCCGTCATAAGCACCGTCTTTGCGCCCCTTTTATTCGCCTCATTCAGAAAATACAGCACTTCTTCCTTCTCGCCGCTGATGCTGATCCCGAACACCAGACTTCTCTGATCCTGAAGTACCGCCTGCATCCTCATAAGATCCGTATCGCGGACAGAATCGATATCCACGCCGATCCTCATAAAACGAAGCTCCATCTCCTCCGCCGCATATCCGGAACTTCCTTTTCCACATACGAAGACACGCTCCGCCTGATTCAGATATCTTCCGATCCTTGCAATCTGCGCTTCGTCTACAAGACTGTAAGTCTTATTCAGAAGTTCCTGATAGGCGTTGAGGATCATCCGCGTGTTACCCGTCATAGACTCTTCTTTTTCTACAAATGTCTCTTCATATTGGTAGACGAACTCCCGATACCCCCGGTATCCACATTTTTTCGCAAATCGCGACAACGACGCTTCTGAAACATAAAGTCTCTCAGCAATTGCCCTTGCAGAAAAATCCGCCTTTTTCCGGTTTCGTATAAAAAAATCAGCGATATTCTTCTCTACGGTTGTAAAATTGTCATAATTAGATTCTATCATCGGTACTACCGACTTAACATAATATTCCATTCTGCTTTCACCCTTATCCATTGGAACTGTTATGACACTGTTTAAAATGATAAAATGCACCAAGCATTCCCGCATCATTTCTATGCCTGGCAAACGCAATCTTTGTCTGCTTCGCAATACTCGGGATCAGATACATTTCCACAGCTTTCTCTATCGGCTCTCTTAAATATTCCTCCTGTGCCATAATTCCGCCGCCAAGCACTACAATCTCGGGGTTGAGGACATAGCAGATATTGGCAATCCCCTGTCCCAGTACGTCTGTCATCTCATCAATAGCTCTGATGCACAATTCATCACCCTGTTTTGCCTTTTCAAATATATGCCAGCCATTCCACACCTCTGCCGGTTCATTTTTCCACTCCGCCACCTTTCTTGAAAGGATACTGGCTGCCCCCAATGTCTGAAAATCACTTCCCAGCATATGCATATAGCCCACTTCACAAGCGCTGTTGCTGAATCCGCGAAAAACCTCTCCGTCAATGATAATACTCCCTCCGATGCCTGTTCCGATGGTGAGCATAAGCGCTATCTTGCTTCCCACAGCTGCGCCGGATATAGATTCTGCAAGTCCTGCGCAGTTCACATCATTCTCTACTTCACAAGGAACACAGAACCTCTCTTCCAAAACCGCCTTGAACCGCGTCCCGGTATAGTTGGGAATCAATGGCGCCGCATGAAAGATCTCCCCTTTCCCGGTATCTGCCATCCCCGCTGTTGATATGCAGATCCCGCTGATCTTTTCCGTTTTAAAAAATTCCTCTGCAATGTCCGCCGTTTTCTTTAAGATCGACGGACCGCCTTTGTAGCTCTCCGTCTTCCTTTCGCCGCGGCGCAGTATCTCGCCGTCCTCTGCAATAAGACCGTACTTCATTGCTGTACCGCCGATATCTATGCTTACATATTTTTTCATCATGCATTTCCCTTTATTATAATATATTCTAATATGCCTGGCAACAAGGAGGCAAAGCGGATCCTTTCCGTTTTGCCTCCCTGCCGGGTGTTATATCCTTACTTTAAAAATCGCTTTTTTTATCTTCTCGGGACTATCCGCCGCAACAGCCGTTCTATGCCCGTCGCTGGGATAACAGATCAGAAAATCTCCCTCTCTTAATATAACAGAACTGTTCTTTTCCCCGTCCATCGGAAGAAAATCATCCTTCGGCACAAACTTCCCAGGTTCCATATTCTGAATGAAGTTTAAATCAATCTGCTCCGCACCGTCAAGCATAAGATGTATATCCAGGTATTTTTTATGTGCTTCCCAGAAACGCTCCCCGGCTTTCACTGTCTCGTATTCCACGATGTTCACAAACAGCCTCTCGCCGTCAATCTCATGGCTGCCTTTTTCATAGCCGGAAAGATCATGTTCGTTGGCATAAGCAAAGCATTCTTGTACCTGCTCTTCCAAAAACGGGTACTCTTTCAGATTATTTATATTTCCGAATATCATCCTGCGCTCTCCTTTACATTAATTTTTATAAATGGTTGTATTTGGCGCCGGAACGGAAGTATCTCCCTTTACTTTTCTCCAGATCATACTTGCAGGAATACCTGTCACTAAGGATACCGCGATAGAGATCAGTGAGTAAGACCAGATAGATACTGCCTCTGCCGGAACACAATACTTAATATATACCATCACTGCCGATGCTGCTATAAATGCCAGCGTTGCGCCAAAGGTATTTGCTACCTTCGTAAATGCACCGAGGATAAATGTTCCGATCAGGATACCAAGTACCAGTCCCATAAATCCATTGAACCACTCATATGCAGATTTCACTCCTCCATTTGCAAGTACCATAGATACGATGATCGCAAAGATACCTACGACTAATGACACATACTGCCCGATCTTCGTCTGTTTCTCAAAGCTTAATTCTTTCCTGGAAAGACGCGCCTGAATATCAAGCGTCCAGCTTGCCGCTACAGAATTAAGACCTGTAGAAAGCGTGGACTGCGACGCCGCATAGATCGCTGCCAGAAGAAGTCCCGTCACACCGACCGGAAGTTCAAATGCAATGTAGGATGCGAAAATCTGATCCTGCGCTGCTGCCGGCGGCAATGCGTTCTGCTGGTAGAATACATACAGACCTGTGCCGATCAGATAGAATACAGTCGCAATAAAGATAGAGAGCGCCCCGTTGGTAAGCATCATCTTATTCAGCTTCTTTGTGTCAGTTGTCGTTGTAAAACGCTGCACAATATCCTGACTGGATACATAAGAGCCCATTGTATTAAATCCTGCTCCCACGATCATGATAAATACACTGTCTTTTAAAATATTAACATCAAATACCGGCTGATCGACTGCCAAAAACTTGTGTTCCGCCGTAAATGCTGTGAAAATAGCGCCGATTCCTCCGTCAATATGCACAAGCAGGAATACCAAAGCGAAAGTTACGCCGATCAAAAGTACGGAACCCTGGATAAAGTCTGTCCAAAGTACGGATTTAAGCCCTCCTGTGTAGGAGTAAATAATCGCGATCACACCCATGATGATGATCAGCACATTTACACTGATCCCTGTCAGACTTCCAAGTACCATACAGGGCAGATACATAATAATGGACATACGTCCTACCTGATAGATAATGAACATCACTGCGCCAAGTACGCGAAGCCCTTTGCTGTTGAATCTCAGTTCCAGATAATGATAAGCCGTATCAATATCCAGCTTGCTGTAGATCGGCAGGAAGAATCTGATCGTAAGCGGGATTGCCAGAAGCATACCCAGCTGCGCAAACCACATGAGCCATGTTCCTGCATATGAGTTTCCTGCCAGTGACAGGAACGAAATCGGGCTTAATAATGTTGCAAAAATGGATACGGAAGTTACCCACCACGGTACGGTTCCGTCTCCTTTAAAATATTCTTTTCCCTTCATCTCTTTCTTAGCGAAATGAAGTCCGGCAAATAGTACCGCTGCCAGATATACAATTAGGATCACCAGATCAACGACTGTAAATCCTTGCATTTCTTTTTCCTCCGTTATGAA
>CAZNXL010000087.1:0-7443 GCA_964577075.1 uncultured Dorea sp.
TGTCTGATATAAAACAATTCTGTGGCTATTATAATATCTATAACCGTTTCAATTATAGCCAGTGCCCTTATTATTTGTCTATAACCGTATTAAGTTATTCCTTCTATAACCTTTATTTTATATCTCCATAATCAATGTATATTGATAGATCACATAATGTTTCTTCACACATCTGATAATCTCTTTGAATCTATGTGGTATTATATTCAATATGCCTGCAAATATAAATCCTTATTACTTTCAACCGGCTGTACACTTCTCCGACTTTTTATTCTTTTCATTCTATCTTTTCCGGTTATCTCATATGGTTAAGGCTTATTCTGTGGGAACGTTCATCTGCCATACCACTAACATATTGAATTGTTGTCTCTTTCATCATGTCCATTGGAGTAAGCCTCCTTCCTTATTTTTTATTTAAAAGACTGACTTCCTTTTGATTGACTTCATAATAGCACTGGGCTTTTGTTTTGTCAATACTATTTTTGTATTTTTTTACTTTTATTATATTTTATTTTGTTTTCTTAATTATTGTCTGATTTTTGTATTTTTTATTTATTATTTGCACAATATTGTACAATTTAAAGAACCAGATCCTCAGCCTCCCGATATCCTATCCTCTATAATAATTTATCAGACATCCCTTCAGGATAATCTCTCTCTCGGCGTCTGTCATATCGCCGAGCATGAAAGTAACCTCTTTTAAGCTCTCTCCGACAACATATGCTTTTATCTCTGCCGCCTTGCCTTCGATTGCCTGGCGGATCTCGGGTACGAAGATGTAGTCGCCGTTCTTGAAGCTTAATGCTTTATCGTCTTCCCCGGTGATGAGCGGAAGCATCCCCCAGTTGATCAGGTTCGAGCGGTATCTCCTGGTTGCATACTCATTCGCGATATTCGCCCAGCCGCCCAGTACCTTCTGGCAGGATGCCGCCTGTTCTCTGGCGGAGCCGTCTCCTGGTTTCACTGCGAATATCGTGCTTCCGATCCCTAAGTTGCCTTCACCGACTTCCGGATAAGACTCTCTTAACGCTGTCATCACCGGCTTTAATTCATCCAGCACATCGAGCGGACATTGCCCTGCTTCGATTGCTTTTTCTGCTTTCTGAACCTCTTTTGCCCGCCCTACATATGCAGGATCTTTTCTGGACAATGTAAACTCTGCCAGTCCCAAAGGATTGGAGCGGTAGGAGGATGTCTCGCCGGACGGGATCAGCTCGTCGGTTGTCGTGACTGGATCATGGATCTCAGACACTACTTTCAGAAGCAGATTTTCCGGCAGCGCTGCCATCTGCGGCCAGTCTTTGATATTCGGGCCGAATTTGATCTCCACTGACGGATCTGCCGCGCCGTGACTGTCAAATACACGGTTTGCATATATTTTCTCGTCAAAATGATACTTCTTGCCTGTGTATTCCACATCCATATCTGTTGCCGGTGTAAGGTATCCTTTATTTGATGCGGTTGCGGCAATGGAACGGGCGTCCATAAGCGCAACCGAAGAAATCTGTCCGTTCTGCAGCTTAGAACCTTCACGGTTCGGGAAGTTACGCGTGGAATGCCGGATGGAAAATGCATTGTTTGCCGGGGTATCTCCTGCGCCGAAGCATGGCCCGCAAAATGCCGTCTTTACGACAGTTCCTGCTTCCATAAGCGTTGCCACAGCGCCATTTTTCACAAGCTCCATATAGATCGGCGTACTTGCCGGATATACGCTGAATGTAAACTCATCCGCACCGATAGAATGCCCCCTGATAATGTCCGCCGCCGCACAGATATTTTCAAATCCGCCGCCCGCACATCCTGCAATAAGTCCCTGATCCACATATAATCTGCCATTACGGATCTTGCTCTGCAGGGAATAATCTACTGCTCCGCCAAGGCTTATGAATGCTTTTTTCTCAACATCATGAAGTATGTCGGAAAGATTTGCATTTACCTCGTCAATCGTATAGACGTTGGACGGATGGAACGGCATCGCGATCATAGGCTTGATCTCGCTTAAGTTCACATATACCATGCCGTCATAATAGGTAACTGCTCCCGGATTCAGTTCCTTATATTCTTCTACCCTTCCGTGGATGTCGTAGAATTCTTTCATCTTTTCATCTGTTTTCCAGATAGAAGACAGGCAGGTCGTCTCTGTTGTCATAACATCTATTCCAATTCGGAAGTCTGCGCTTAACTTCTCAACACCCGGTCCGACAAATTCCATTACTTTATTGTTCACATATCCATTCCCAAAAGTCGCACCAATAATCGCAAGTGCGATGTCCTGTGGGCCGACGCCTTTTATCGGCTCACCGTCCAGATAGATCGCAACAACACCCGGCATCTTGATATCATATGTCTTGCCAAGAAGCTGTTTTACGAGCTCCGGTCCGCCCTCGCCCATAGCCATCGTTCCCAGTGCTCCGTAACGGGTATGGCTGTCGGAACCGAGAATCATCTTTCCTCCGCCTGCAAGCATCTCCCTTGCAAACTGATGGATCACCGCCTGATGCGGCGGAACATAGACACCGCCGTACTTCTTTGCACAGGTAAGCCCGAACATGTGATCATCTTCGTTGATCGTCCCGCCTACTGCGCATAGAGAGTTGTGACAGTTCGTAAGTACATAAGGAATCGGGAATCTCTCAAGACCTGATGCTCGCGCGGTCTGAATAATCCCTACAAATGTAATGTCATGGGACGTAAGCTTATCAAACCTGATCTGCAGTCTTTCCATATTCCCGGATGCATTATGATCTGCAAGAATGTTATATGCCATCGTGTTTTTCGCTGCTTCTTCTTTTGAAACCTCTGTTCCGGTCTTTGCTTTTACCTCTTGCGGACATTCTACGATCTCCGTTCCGTTCAACAGATAAACGCCGTTATCGTATAATTTTATCATTGTAAGTTTCCTCCTGCCTCTTTCTATAGTTTCATATACTTCATATGATCTGCGACCATCATGGCGATCTTGAATGTCAACGCGTCATCAAACACTCTGACATCTAATCCTGTCTTTTTCTGAATCTTCTCCAGCCGGTATACAAGGGTGTTCCGGTGAATGTAGAGCTGCCTTGCCGTCTCTGATATATTCAGATTGTTGTCAAAGAAAGTAAATACCGTTAAAAGCTCCTCATCTTCAAACATTCCCTCTACTTCACCGTCAAACACTTCCTTTAAAAACATTTCGCAAAGCGACTGCGGAAGCTGATGGATCAGGCGGCCGATTCCCAACTCATTGTATGCCAGAATATTTTTCCCTTCATAAAATACCCGTCCAACTTCCAACGCCATCTCTGCTTCTTTGTATGACCTGGAAACGTCCTTCAGCTCATCAACGATCGTTCCATATGCCACCCTGACGCTGACCATTGCTTCCATATTCAGTGTGTCCGCAATGATTCTGGCCGTTTTCGCCAGATGTGTATAATCTTCTGTATTCTCTACTGCCTTTACGAGTATTACGTGCTTTTCATCAACTGCCGTAACAAAATCTCTCGTTCCTGTAGCATACAGACCCTTCAATGTATCCTGAATCAGATTCTCCCCCTCATTTTTGGCTTCCACCAAAAAAACAGCTCTTCTTAACTCAACAGGAATCTTCATCTTTTTTGCCTGATTATAGATATCGACCAGAAGCATATTATCCAGTATAAGATTCTGAATAAAACGGTTTTTGTCCATCTTCCCTTTGTACACGAATAACAGATTAGAAAGCTGGCTCACACCCATGCGTCCCGCCATTTCTATCTGCCCGCCTTCCCCTTTAAGCGCAAGTACATAAGCCGGATCATCCTCATCGTAGACAAGGAACATCCCCCTATTCCTTCCAATCCGCGACTGCTCCTCCTCGGCTTTTTCATAAAATGAAACAATATCTTTCTCAAGTCCGACCATTTTCTCACTGGTCATGACCAGGCAGATCCCTCTCATATTCCACACCGCGCATTCAAATCCTGTAATTTTTTTTATATCCTGCACCGTTCTGTGCAATATTTGATTTGATAACAAGTGGAACACCTCCTGTTCGTCACCATTTTATCATATGATAGAAAAAGTGTCTAACGCTTTACTGAGATTAAAAAAAACACCCGGCCTCCGTTACCGAAAGCCGGGTGCACTTTATTCATGATTGATTTTATTACGGATTAGTTAGTAATTGCAATCTCTGTCTCTTTGTCAAATACATGAATCCTGGCGGCATCAAGAGCAAATTTAACTATATCGTTTGTTCTGGCTGTTGTGCCGGGTTCAACTCTTGCCGTCATGCTGGCTCCTTCATAATCAAAATATAAGAATACTTCCGCTCCGAGCATCTCATATACACGGATCTTAGCTTCAATCACTGTGTCCGGAGATTTCGCAAGGAAGTCCGGTTCATCATGAACATCTTCCGGGCGGATACCAAGAACAACTGTCTTGCCGTCATAACCGCCGTCAATAAGCTTTTTCGCCTTCTCCGGAGGAAGTTTGATCTCTGAGGGACCTGCCACAAGGGATACATCCTTTCCTTTTACCTTACATACTGCATCAATAAAGTTCATCTGCGGTGATCCGATGAATCCCGCAACGAAAAGGTTACAAGGTGAATCGTAAAGCACCTGCGGCGTATCCACCTGCTGAACGATGCCGGCGTTCATAACCACGATTCTTGTACCAAGCGTCATAGCTTCCGTCTGGTCATGTGTTACGTAGATGATCGTCGTACCAAGCCTCTGATGAAGCTTGGAAATCTCAATACGCATCTGCCCGCGAAGTTTAGCGTCCAGATTTGAAAGAGGCTCATCCATAAGGAACACTTTCGGATTACGAACGATAGCCCGTCCCATAGCGACACGCTGTCTCTGACCACCGGAAAGAGCCTTCGGTTTACGATCAAGAAGAGCTTCCAGGTCAAGGATCCTGGCTGCTTCACGAACCATCTTATCAATCTGATCTTTCGGAACTTTTCTTAACTTAAGTCCGAATGCCATATTATCATATACTGTCATATGCGGATACAGCGCGTAGTTCTGGAATACCATCGCGATATCTCTGTCCTTGGGCTCAACATCGTTCACAAGTTTGTCGGAAATATATAATTTTCCCTCTGTAATCTCTTCCAGACCGGCTATCATACGAAGCGTCGTAGACTTCCCACATCCGGAAGGTCCTACGAAGATGATGAACTCCTTGTCTTCGATTTCAAGATTGAAATCCTTAACTGCTACAAATCCGTTGGGATATGTCTTGTTAATGTGCTGTAATGATAAACTTGCCATTTGAATTTCCTCCTAAAAACTAATTAAAATTATTCTCTATGAATTGTCTTAATCTAGTAAAAAGTATATAAAAAAAGTTCAGCCCGGGTAATGCCCAAGTTGAACAATTTTTCTGAAGTTTTCTATACAAATTGACCAATCCTGCGGATCCTGTTATATTATCCTTCCTTCTCAAGCAATCTCTGGTAAATATCCCGCCTGCTCACACCTCTGTCTTTTGCCGCCTGCTTCATCGCTTCCTTTTTGCTCATCCCCTTTTTCATATACATATCCACATGCTCCGCAACCGACAATTTTTTCCATTGCGCCTGCTCCTCCCTGAGAAGCTCGTCCGCACTCCTTCCTTCTATTACAAGTACACACTCGCCCTTCGGCTCATTTGCCTCATAATAGGCGATCGCTTCCCCGATGGTTGTCAAAAAGACGGTCTCATGCCTCTTCGTCAGCTCCCGGCAGATACTGATCCTGCGATCTCCAAGCGTCTCTTTAAGCGCCTCAAGTGTGCGCACTAACCTGTGCGGCGCCTCGTACATCACAATTGTTCTTGTCTCATCTTCGAGACTCGCCAGGATTCTCTGGCGCTCCTTTTTGTCCGATGGAAGAAATGCTTCAAATGCGAACCTCCTTGTCGGAAGAGCCGACATGGTAAGCGCAGTAATACATGCTGCCGGCCCGGGAACTGCAGTCACGGTAATACCTGCCTCATGGCACATAGCCACCAGCTCCTCCCCCGGATCGGAGATGCCCGGGGTTCCCGCATCCGTGATCAGAGCTATGTTTTCTCCGTTTAACAAGCGCTCTACAAGCTTGCGCCCCTTTTCAATCTTATTGTATTCGTGATAACTCGTCATCGGAGTCTTAATCTCAAAATGATTGAGAAGCTTGATACTGTTACGTGTATCCTCCGCAGCGATGATGTCAACTTCTTTTAAAATGCGCACGCACCGGAAAGTCATATCCTCCAGATTCCCGATCGGCGTAGCACACAAATATAACGTACCCGGCATATTACTGTTCTCCTTCTGTATGACCGCTGTAAAATCTCTGTTTTTTGCTTATTTTATATATCTCCAGCAATTCTTCCGTATATCCCCCGCTCTTTTCATACACAACTAACGGCGGCTCCACCTGCATCCTCGGTCGCCCGCCTTTAAGCCCTTCTATCAGGACCATATTGGGCTCCTTATCCACATACGGATATACCAGTCTCATTCTCTTAGGCTCTATGCCATACGAACACATCTTCACCAGTATCTCCGGCAGACGAAAAGGTCTGTGTACCATATAAAATCTTCCTTTTACTTTCAGTATCTTCGCGCTCTCCCGCAGGATGTCATCCAATGTACACAACGTCTCGTGCCTTGCGATATACATCGCTTCATTATCATTTTTCAGTCCGTGTTCCCCGATCATATAGGGCGGATTTGTGGTAATAACCTCAAAAGAGGCCGCCCCGAATGTCAAAGCCGCCTCTTTAATATCCCCCGTCACGATCTCTATCCTGGACTCTAATTCATTGTATCTGACGCTTCTTCTTGCCATATCTGCACTGTCTTTCTGGATCTCCAGTCCGGCGTAATAACTTCCCTCATTCTTTGCTTCAAGAAGGATCGGCAGTATCCCTGTCCCCGTTCCCAGATCCAGCGCCCGCTCATCCTTCTTAACCTTCGCAAATGATGACAAAAGCACCGCGTCCATCCCAAAACAGAAGCGTCCCGGATGCTGAATGATCTCGTATCCTTTTATCTGCAGATCATCCAGACGTTCTCCTTCGCGAAGTATATTGTCTTCTTTCATATTAGTATATCCTTTACATCTGTAAGCAAATATCCATATTACTCGTCATCTAATTTGGAATTACTGTTCTTTTCTTCCAATCCTTTGAGCTCTGCCATCTCTTCCCTGGAAAGCTTCACATCTTTTTTCCGGCGTCTCGGCTTGAACTTTAATTCAGATGCCTTATACTCTCGTATCTCCTTCTCGTCATTATCCAAAGTTACGATAACCTTCACAAGCTGACGAAGTACATTGACCGACTGCACATCTCCCTTAAGCCCTTCCGGAGTCGTCACAAAATCCCCGTTGCCCGGAAGGCGGCTGTTAAGCTCCTCATAAGTCTCCTCCTCGTTAGTCAGGCAGCACATCAGTCTGCCGCACACGCCGGAAATCTTTGCCGGATTCAATGACAGATTCT
>CAZNXL010000088.1:0-7430 GCA_964577075.1 uncultured Dorea sp.
ACGAATTATTAAAGCGTCTGATGCAGCATCCAGGTATGGTGATGACCCGTGACGCCCTGCTGGAGGATATCTGGGGATATGATTTTGACGGCGAGACCCGCACGGTGGATGTGCATATAAGGACACTTCGGCAAAAGCTTGGAGAGTGCGGGGAGCAGATCAAGACGGTAAGAGGAGTGGGTTATCGAATCGGTGAGTAGGAGGCGGACGCTATGAGGCTGAAAAATGAGATACAGAAGAGCATGCTCTTTGTCCTTGTCACTACCCTTCTCATCGTGTATGGACTGACAACAGCGCTTGTGTACCGCCAGACTGCGGGAATTCTCGAAGATGAGCTGGCGCAGGAGGCAGAGTATATCAAAATGGCAGTCGAGATATCTGGAGAGTCTTATCTTAACGAGATGGACACCGCGCAGGAAAATACAAGGATAACGCTGATTTCCGAAAGCGGGGACGTGCTTTATGATTCAGGACAGGACGGGGTGACCTTTGAAAATCATAAAAACCGTCCGGAGATCGAGGAGGCATTTGAATATGGCAAAGGAGAGGATATCCGGGAATCTGACACTCTGGGACAGGAGATGGTCTACTATGCGCTCCGCCTTTCAGATGGGACGGTACTTCGTGTATCAAAAAGCATGAATACTATTTTCCATACTGCCATGCGTATGCTTCCCGCTATGGGGATCATCGGGATTGTCATAGTGATCATTGCGGTGTGGATGTCAGGAAATCAAGCGCTTAAGCTGATCCGTCCTGTTAATACCCTGAATCTGGAACAGCCGTTAAAGAATGATATCTATACAGAGCTTACGCCGCTTCTTACGAGGATTGACGAACAGAACCGCCAAAAGGAAGCTACCGCGCGTATGAGAAAAGAATTTTCGGCGAATGTATCACATGAGCTTAAGACGCCGCTTACCTCTATTTCAGGATATGCGGAGATCATGAAGAGCGGACTCGTGCGCAAAGAAGATATGCCGGTATTTTCCGAGCGTATTTATAATGAAGCCAGCAGACTTATTACACTTGTGGAAGATCTTATTCAGCTGTCAAGGCTGGATGAGGGAGCTGTAGAACCGGAGAAAGAGGAGGTTGACCTGTATCTTTTGGCACGTGAAGTATTAAGCCGCCTTGCACCTGTCGCTGACGCAGGAAACATACATCTTCAGATCACGGGGGAGAAGGTTATGTACAGAGGAATCCGGCAGGTACTGGATGAGATGATCTATAATATATGTGAAAATGCGATCAAATACAATCAAAAAGGCGGAGAGGTGAAAGTGTGGGTCGGAAGTACGCTCCAGGGAGCTAAGATGATCGTGGCCGATACAGGAATCGGGATACCAAAAGAAGATCAGGAGCGGATATTTGAACGTTTTTACAGAGTGGATAAGAGCCATTCTAAGGCAACCGGAGGAACAGGTCTGGGACTGTCTATTGTAAAACACGGAGCGCTTTTACATAATATTGAGATTCGTGTAGAGAGTGAAGTGGGAACAGGGACGAAGATAGAACTGATTTTTCCCGGCAGGGAGGAGAAAGCAGAGAGGGATAGTTTTGGATGATATAGATTCTGTGCTTAACAGTGACTAAAAAAGAGCCAGAGGAATGTAACTTTCCGCTGCATTCCTCTGGATTTCTTGTGCGCCTGGCGCACAATATTTAGTCGTATTGATTCATCCATTTGATGAGTTCCACACAGTAGTCATCATGTCTGTCTACGAAACAGGTATGTCTTGCGCGTTCCCAGAGAATCCACTTTGAATTTGGAATTCCATCCGCCATTGTCTTAGCAACAAGCGGAGAACAAAGATCTGAAATACCGCTGCAGATCAATGAAGGGATCTCAATCTCCCCCAGCCGGTCTACGTATTCGAAATCTTTCAGAGTTCCCGTAGGTGCGAATTCGTTTGGCCCCCATCCTTCAACGTAAGCTTCTGATCCGGATTTTTTCGGTCTCTTACAGCATTCAGGAGCATCCTCGCCGAGCCAGTAATTACAATAGCGATCCATATATTCAGCAACTGCTGCATCGTAAGCTTCGCCTGTGAAATCGCCTGTTGCAAGAGCATGGTTGATCGCATCCTGCATATCCTGAGGCATCATCTTAATACGACGCAGTCCTTCTCTCTCCCAGAGTGAGCTGCTGGGATGTCCACTGGAGATAATGAAGCTCTTCACTCCTGTTGGTTTATAGTCGATCGCATATGCAATCTGCATCATTCCGCCCCAGGATTGTCCGATAATGTGACACTCGTCTAATCCGAGATGGTCTCTTAAAGCATCAAGTTCGTCTAACCAGACTTTCTGGTTCCAAAGTTCCGGATGCCCATCAAGATAGGAATTACCGCAGCCAATCTGATCATACATAACGATCATACGATCATCTTCGTCAGCAACATTATCCAGCACTTCGTAGTAATTATGTGTTGATCCGGGCCCGCCGTGAAGACAGATCAAAGGAGCCTTTCCATTCTCTTTTCTTTCTCCGACTATCCTGTAGTAAGTCTGATAGCCTAAATATGGCATGTAGCCTTCTGTTATTTTCGCCATGATGTTCCCCTTTCTGACATATATGTTATTTCTTTCACCAGTATAACATTTCAGAGGAAAAACTGCACGCTTTATCATGATATTTGTAAAAAATTTGCCAGAAATTTTAGCTGTTTTGCAAAAGCAGTTTTTTCAGTTGGTTATCTCAGCAGTTAATTCGGCGATAGTGCTTTTTCTAAATTATATAATTGTATATTACATAAATCAACAATTATTAAGATAAGCTAGGTATTGACTTTACAAATAGATAAAGTATAATATATTTACAAAGGAGATTGAAAATATGCGTGCGCAGAACAATTTCAAAAAGGGAGCAGTTGAGATGTTACTGCTCCATATTTTAAAAGAAAAAGGAGATTGTTATGGTTATCAGTTGTCTCAGCTCATTAAAATAATATCTGATGAATATCTTACCGTTCCGGAAGGTTCAATGTATCCGGCTCTATATAAAGCAATAGATAAAGGGTATATTTCGGATTATAAGAAACAGGTCGGGAAGCGTTTGACTCGTGTGTATTATCATATCGAGGATTTGGGTATAGAACATCTTTCCGGCTTGGTTCAAGAGTATTATGAGACAAATAAGAGTATTGAAAAGATCTTAAATTATAACTTCAGAGAAGTAGATGAGTAGTGTAAAGTAGCCTATGAAAAACATGAGCAAAAAAAAGGCTCCAATAGAACCTCGAAAATTGCAGATATGTTAGTTATTGGTAGCGTACGCCACCCTTGTAGCTCTGAATCTCAGAGTTTTTCCGGGAAATTCCTTAAATTTATCAAAGGCCATGCGCATGGTAGGAATGCAGGAACCGACATCTCTGGAAGTGGATACCTGATACCCGAGGATGGAACGGGATACCTTATCCATGATGAGCCAGACATAGGCTTTGGCGTCTCCGATTTTTATGTAAGTTTCATCGGCGGCCAGTTCATTGGAAGGATTGTAGTTGTAGGAATCCACGAACGACCGGATGATGATGGCGGCAGTTTTGGCATAGTTATTGACCATGGTGTGTGAGAGATCCATGTCAAAGAAATTGACGGAGAACTCACGGTAAAGATAGCGTAGCTTATATTTCCAGTAGTCAGACTGTGGGAGGTCTTTGGGAAGTTTTTTGAGATTCCGTTTGTAATAGGAGCAGTTATCGTTCACACATTTATGGACGCGAAAATGTTTCCGGTCTTTGACAGGCTGGAGGGCATGTCCGCAGTAAGGACACTGGAGCTTCAATGGAGTCGTTACTTTTTCACCATTGACAAAGGTCTGACCGCAGATCTTGCACTTAAACTGACCGCGGCCGCCAGTGTTATCATAGATGTACTCATGTGGTACACCGCAGAGAGGGCAGACGGTATCCGTCGGGACATTACGGATTTTACCTTCCTGTGGCTTGACGGGCTTTACGGCTTTGCCATGTCGGAGCCGGTAATATTCGTTCCAGAGCTGCCAGTCCTGCTTGATGAATGGCTTGATGATGGGCAGTTTATCGGTAAGGAACTTCTGGTACTTGGGGCTGTGGAGTTCGTCATGAGCCCACTGCTTAAGAGGGATGTATCTGCAGATAAAAAGAATAAGCCAGCAGATTTGCTGATATTGTTCTTGAATGATAGTGAGTAAATAGAGTATAATGCTATCTATAAAGCAATGATTTACCTTTCGTATATTGTTGAGCTTGGCCACTTACATTATACACGAAAAAAGGGGGTCATTGTTTTTTTATTTGCAAAAAGTGGTGTAACCTGAAAATATAAGGTTTTAAAGAAAAATAGGGCTGTAAAACTTTACAGTACCAGCGTACTTTAAAGGAGAGCGACATGATAAATATATACTTGTGTGATGATGAAAAAGTACAATTGCAATATTTTGAAAAAATTTTAAAAGACTATATAGAGACAAAGCAGATTGATGCACAGATTGTATCCGCCCGGACAGATCCGGAAGAGATTCTGAGGGATATAGAAAATCAAAAGCCCCATCCATCGTTGTTTTTTATTGATATTCAGTTGGATGGGTATGACATCGATGGATTTGAACTGGCAAAGATGTTAAAAGAACGGGTGCGGGAATGCTTTCTTGTGTTCCTGACTTCGCAGGAGGGATTGGCATACCGGGCTTTTGAATATGAATTGGGAATATTGGAATATATCGTAAAGCGTCCCGGCGATTTCCTTGCAAATGGGATGAGTGCTCCGGTGGAGGGAAGGATCAATAATATCTTTACAAAGATTGCAGAAAAGAGTCCGGATGAAAAGGGAGAAACCATTAAGCTGGAATGCGGAAGCAGGCTGGTGGAGATAGATAAGAAAGAGATTTTCTACATACAGGCAACGAAGGAGGATCATCTGATCGAGATCTGTACAAAGCGCCAGCTTCTGAAAGTGCGGCGTCCGCTAAAAGAGATATACGAGATGCTGGACGAGAATTTCCTGTATGTGAGCAAATCATGTATTGTGCGAAGAGATAAGATACGGGAAATAGACAGGAAAGAACGTTATCTGTTTTTGGAAAATAGATGTCGGGTAGAGGTATCCTTTCGAAAGATGAAAGAGGTGCTGGATGCGTATTATAGGTAGAAGGGATGTGGAAAGAACAGATGATTTTAGTACATAGTTTATTATCCGGTATATGTGTTGTGATTTCAGCTACAGGATTATTGACAAAACCGTTAAAGCGTGAACAAAATGCAATCTTAGTTTTGTATGTATCAGCAATGGCATTCATAGCAATCAAATATTGCAGTACCATTCAGATATTTGGAATATCAATGATAGTATTTCTGTTGGCTTTGATATATTATATGGTCACGGAGTATAGAGTCTTGAATGTATTTTTCTCCTGTGTGGGATATTTGGTAAATATAACGTGTAATAATAGTATATTGCTTTTTTGTGCAAAAATCTTTCATATACCAACGAAAGTGATGGAACGTGATTATTATGTTTTGTTTAGCGTTATCTATATATTTTTATTGAAGGGGATTCTTTCGGTGACTAGAAAGATTCTGTATTCCAAAATGAAAGTACACGAGAAATTAAAGAATATGTCTAAGATAACACAGTATTGTCTTGCGGTAAATGTGGCGCTTTACGCTACGATTTTTTTAATCAATGTATCAATGGGAGAGAGTATCGGGTATAGCACAGCGGCTTTGGTGTTCAATACGATACTATTCATAATCTGTCTGATTGTAAACTGTATTATGGTCATAGAATGTACGAAGGGAATTGAAACAGAGGAAAAAAGAAAGGCTCAGCTTCATCAACAGCAGATATTAGAAAATTATGTCGGGAATCTGGAATCTATGGTAGATGAGATGAGAGCCTTCAAGCATGACTATAAAAATATCCTGTCAACAATGGCAGGTTATCTTAGAGAGAGTCAGATAGAAGAATTGAGGAAATTCTTTTACGAAAAAACGCAGTTGCCGAGAGGAAATAGTGAAAGCAGAGGAGAGGCTTGGAAGTATTTGAAGGATATCGAACCGATGGAGCTGAAAGGATTCTTATATGAAAAATTTCTGCTGGCTATGGCTAGAGATATAGAAATCAAGGTGGATATTTCACACAATCTGAATGTTAGATATGAGGCTATGGAAGATCTGGTGCGTGTCCTTGGAATCTTTATTGATAATGCGATAGAAGCGACCGAGATATTAAAAAACGGGATGATGGATATCATTATCGCTAAAACGGAAAACGGGGTATTATTCTGTATCAAGAATAATTATGAGGAAGAGCCGAATCTGTCCATGATTACGCAAAACGGATATTCCACAAAGGGAAGCGGAAGAGGAATGGGATTATATTGGGCTGAAAAGATTATTCGTGAGCATAGGGATATGTTTCACGAGACAGGGCTTTCAGAACAGTGTTTTGTTCAGACACTGGAAGTCAGCATATAAAAATTGAAAAATAGGGGATATGATGTATATGCAGGAAATTGAAGCAGAAATGCTAAAATTTTCTGCATATTTTTTTGATTCTATACGTTTAAGGGAGAATTGTGCACGTTCAAGGAGAATTGCACAAAAGAAGGAATAAGAATGTTATAATCGTGTAAAAGAAAGCAAACCGACAGAAAATAAGGAAGGAGCAAAGATGAGGAATTATACCCATGTGTTAGCAGTTCAGAGTACAAGAATAATGGGAAGAAATAAAACTTATTCAGATGATGAAAGAATCATAATTACATACGGGATTGAATTATTATTAAATTCGCTATTAAAAGCATGCATATATATTGTGGTGGGCTTGCTTTTTCATAGATGTTGGGAAGTCTTGATTTCTATGATTATTTTAGGGATAGTCAGAAAGTTTTCTGGAGGCGTGCATGCAAAAACAGATAGCGGTTGTTTCGTTTTAACAGGAAGTATCATTATGTTAGCAGCTTTTGCCCCATTTGTTTATATTGTTCCAATAAAAGGATATTTGATTTTGATGATTATTCTCAACATATTTTATTTTTTAAAAGCGCCACTTGATACATATTATGATTGTGTGGAGAGATGTCGAGAAAAATCAAAAGCAAAATGGATGACCTTGGTAATAATCAATATAATTTTTGTAATGGGTTTTATACTTGATGCTTACTGGCGGACAATTATGTTAGTAACAATCATAGGTCAGGGAATAGCATTATGTGGAGGTAGAAAGTGATGAGAAAAAGGAAAGTTAATTTTATGGAGACTTTGGCATTTTACTTAGTAGAAAGAAGCGTGGGAAAAAGTATACCTGCTTTTTTGTATAAAGTAGAACAACCCAAAGATATAGAAAAAATTATAGAAGATACTTTTGACAACAATAGCAGTAAGCACAATATAAAGTAAAATGACTGATTTTGAATTGACATCAGAAGGGAGAAAACGTGAGCGTAA
>CAZNXL010000089.1:0-7390 GCA_964577075.1 uncultured Dorea sp.
CTTTTACAGTATTCCGTGGGTTATTTTTTATCATTTGCGGATAGAAGATTTGTAGAATCATGTTACACTATAGTACACCCAAATGCAAACTAATTCAACTTTACATTCAGATAATTCCTTCCGGAAAGAGTTTTGTTGAAACAGATACTGCACACAACAATTACTAATCCGATCACGAAGCCGATCCAATTAAAGCATGCTGTCAATACCAGAAGCTCAAGCCGCATAAATTTAAGAGCATACCCCAGTTCAAAATTTGGCTGCGTATAATTTGCCACTGCTACAAACGCCATATATAGCATCACCTCGGCATTGAACCACCCTGACTGTACCGAAAACTCTCCCATGACAAGGCCGGCAATCACACTTAAGGGTGTACTTAGCATACTTGGCGTGCTCATTGCCGCGAGCCGCAGACCATCAATCGCAATTTCCAGTATGAGGAGCTGAAAAATCAACGGGATATTTACCGTATCCTTCACTGCTACAAACGCAAACATTTCCGGAAGCCAGTTCATATTCTGCATGAACAGCAGAAATACAGGTGTCAAAAGCACTGTCATAATTGTGATCAGTGTTCTTGCGGTCTTAAGATATACGTTCGTAAGTGTTGGAAAATAATAGTCATTCGCCTCCTCGATCATATCAAAAACAGATGTAGGAAGTATCATTGCAGACGGGGAATTGTCCACAAGAATCACTACTTTTCCTTCCAAAAGGCAGGCAGCGGCCGTATCCGGGCGTTCCGTAAACTTAAATTTAGGAAAAGGATTATACCACTTCCGCTTGAAAAGACATTCCGCCAGGCTCTGCTGGTTCATTCGCAGTGCATCGGTATTAATATTATTAATCCGCTTTGTCACCGTGTCTAAAAGAGCCTGATCCACTCTGTCTTCCATATAACAGACAGCCACATCCGTTCTTGTGCTGTCTCCAACTTCAGTCATCTCCATAACAAGATGAGGATCGCGGATCCTCCGGCGCATTAGTGCAGTATTAAACACGATTGTCTCCACAAACCCGTCTCTGGAGCCCCGGAGTGATTTATCTTTCTCCGGTTCCTCCACACTTCTTGCCGGATAGGTCCTGCAATCAATTTCGATGCATGCTTCATATCCTTCAACAAAAAGGCATGTCACGCCGGATAACACATCCTTTATCACCTGATCAAAATCTCCGATAATATCTACTTCCACATATGGGACACATGATCTTGCAAATTCCGTAGCGTCACCCGGCATCTCTTCTTTCTTGATCTTTATAAATGAATCCATGATCTTCAACATAGTTTCATCTTTCATGAAACCATCTATAAAATAAAACGAGGCCTCCCGCTCTCCGATATACATATCCCGCTGAATAACGTCAAAGCTATCCTTGACCGGAAGGATCTGATTCATATAAGCAGTATTTTCTTCCCTTGACGCTGTTACTTTTTTCATCTCCGGCATACATAACCCTCCACTTTCCTTTTCGGTTAGTATGTCCGTCTCGTCTTAAAATATGTATCTTTTATGTGGTACTTCCGAATCCTCCATTGCGCACTTCTGTCACGTCGTCATCTGTCGTGATCCCGTATTCCACAAATATTCCCTGCATAAATCCTGTTCCTCTTAAGATCTCAACAGTCTTTTCCTCGTTCGTATCATTGGTCAGCTTTGCAAAGATGTGTCCTTCATTGTCAGAATAAAAATAATCGCTGTCTATGATCCCTACTGTATTATTAAGCTGAAGACGGTATTTGAATCCAAGCCCGCTTCTCGGATAGCATTGAAGCACCCAGTCAGGTTCCATCTCTACGCGGATGCCTGTCGGAATCCTGATCGTTTCTCCGGGCTTCAATACTATATCAACCGGTGCGAAAAAATCATATCCGGCAGAGCCTGCAGTTGCCCTCCCTGGCAACTTTATACTGTTATAGATCTCTTCAATCTTATCATTATCGACAGTTCCGTAAGAATCCTCATATCCTTCTCTAAACTGTTCAAAACTCACTTTATGAAACCGCGCTATTCTTTTTGCCATAATATCTCCTCTTCTTTCGCTTATTACTGATTTCGTAAAATATCTTATCATTCCTCTATTTTACCGTCAACGCAGCAGACAACAAAAAAAGAACTTTACAGTTCTTTTTTTGCTATAAATACTATTATTTCATTCCGTTCCATCTTTATAAGTGCATTCATAAAACAAAAATCATTATATTCATTAATCTTTAATAATCGGAACCGGCGTATCGTCTTTCGCGTCAAGATTCTTAATATACTTTTTCGTATCTTTCACCATCTGATTTGAAAGAAGAAGCACCGCCACCAGGTTCGGAATAGCCATCAACGCATTCAATGTATCCGCGATCAGCCATATCAGATCAAGTTCCACGACAGGAGCGATCACGGCAACGGCGATATAAAGAATACGATAAGGGATAAGTCCCATCTTCCCTGCAAAATACTCTACGCAACGTTCTCCGTAATATGCCCAGCCAAGAATTGTAGAATATGCGAAGGAAATGATACCAAGCGTCAGGATAACAGGTCCAATAACCGGAATCTGACCAAACGCCAATGACGTAAGTACGCCACCGTTGTCAATCTGATCCGCATTAATATTCGGGTTCTTCATAATCGTCGATACAAGTACAAGACCTGTCATAGCACAAACAACTACTGTATCCCAGAACGTTCCTGTTGAAGAAACCAGCGCCTGACGAACGGGGTTTCTTGTCTGAGCCGCCGCTGCTGCGATAGGAGCGGAGCCAAGACCAGACTCATTGGAGAACAGGCCTCTTGCAACTCCATATCGGATAGCCATCATAATGCCGGTACCAACAAGACCGCCGGCCGCAGCTCCCGGAACAAATGCAAGTTTACATATAGTTGCGATTGCAGGAATGATATAATTATGATTCATTCCAAGGATAATAATACAGCCAATCACATAGAAAACTGCCATAAACGGAACTAACTTCTCACATACACTTGCGATGGACTTAATCCCGCCGAAGATTACGATTGCTGTAAGTATTGCAACGATAACTCCAACGATCCATAACGGAACGCCAAAGTTCTCATTACAAACCGTTGCGATCGCATTGACCTGAGTCGCACATCCAATACCGAAAGATGCAAATCCGGCAAATACCGCAAAAAGAATACCCAGCCATTTCATATTGAGACCGCGATCCAGCGCGTACATAGCGCCGCCCTGCATACGTCCATCCTCTGTTTTAACACGATATTTTACGGCTATATAGGACTCAGCATATTTGGTAGCGATTCCGAATACACCGGTCAGCCAGCACCAGAGAACTGCTCCCGGTCCGCCAATCGCGATCGCTGTACCTACGCCGATAATATTGCCTGTACCGATGGTAGCTGCCAATGCGGTTGTAAGAGCGCCGAAGTTTGAGACCTCACCTTCTGCATCAGGATCTTTTGTAACGGATAATTTAATGCCTTTTGAAATTGTGTAGCGTTGGATAAAACCAGTCCTTATTGTCAAAAATACATGAGTCCCTAACAACAGAAAAATCATGGGCCAGCCCCAAACGACACCATTGATTGCATTAACAATTGAGTTAATGGATTCTAACATATTGTTCCCCCTTCTCTTTTTTATTTTGCTTTGTACATGCACTTTTGGTATTTCCATTGTATCTTGTATCTGTGCTTCTGTCACGCCAGACTGTACTCTGCAAAAGAATGAAGTTCTCTGAATTTTTTTGCTACGGTAGTTCCTTTTATAAGATTTTATGTAATTTTATTCTTCATTTCCTCATAGTATGCCTGGATATCCTCTTTCTCTATCTCCAGAATACCTTTTTCCAAATAATCTGTGATTTCTGGCAGGTCCGCTTCATAAGAAGCCGTTGTCGTATTACTGTTAAAAATGTGCAGTAAACACATAATTAAAATGGCGTCCCGTCTAAATCATACGGAGTTACCTGGTAAACGTAATAATTAAGCCAATTTGTATAAAGATCATTAGCATGTGCTCTCCACGTAAGAAGAGGCTTATTCTCCGGATCATCATCCTTATAATAATTTTTCGGCATCTCAATAGGAAGTCCCTTCGCCAGATCTCTTTTATACTCTTCGTCCAATGTGATACGGTCATATTCCGGATGTCCCATCACAAAGATCTGACGTCCTTCCTGCGCCATCGCAAGGAACAATCCCGCTTCATCGGACTCCGCAAGAACCGCAAGGCGCTTGTCTGCACGGATCTTGTCCATCGGGGTCTCCGTATGCCTGGAATGGGGCGCCAAAAATACATCGTCAAATCCCCTTACGAGCGGGATCTTCCGGTTCCTTACACGGTGCCAGAACACTCCAAAAACCTTTTTTTCTAACTGGACTTTATCAATGCCATAATGATAATAAATTCCCGCCTGAGCTCCCCAGCAAAGATGAAGTGTTGACGTCACATGCGTCTTACTCCACTCCATAATTTCCTTGAGTTCTTCCCAATAGTCTACTTCTTCAAAAGGAATCTGCTCTACGGGAGCCCCTGTGATAATAAAACCGTCAAATTTGCGGGTTTTTATCTCACAGAATTTCTCATAAAATTTATTCAGGTGGCTGGTCGGTGTATTTTTCGACACATGGCTTGACACTGTTACAAATGTTACATCGACCTGAATCGGTGTATTAGAAAGCGACCTTAATATCTGAAGCTCCGTGTCTTCTTTTAAAGGCATCAGATTCAAAAGCCCGATCTTGATCGGACGGATATCCTGATGCGTCGCCCGATGTTCATCCATCACGAATATATTTTCACTTTCAAGAATTTCTTTTACCGGCAAATCATTCTGTACTCGAATTGGCATAATATCATTCCCCCTTTGTATCACTGTCTTTTGTATCTCCGGGCACAAAACGCCCCTCATTATCTACGTAACTCATGGGATCATAAAGCTCTGTCTCAGAAGGCAGATCCTTTTTTTCCAGCTTACTGTTGAGCGTCAGTTCAACCATATAATATATTACCGCAAATGTAGGCACTCCCATCACCATTCCGACAAATCCAAACAGCCCGCCGCCCAAAAGGATGGCAACAATAACCCAAAAGGCCGAAAGTCCCGTAGAACTTCCCAAAATCTTTGGTCCCAGTATATTACCGTCAAACTGCTGTAAGATCAATATAAAGATAATAAAATAAAGCCCCTTTATCGGTTCATCAAGAATGATCAATATGGTGCTCGGGATCGCTCCGATATATGGTCCGAAGAACGGAATTACATTCGTAACACCGACGATCACACTGACCAGGACCGCATATGGCATATTCAAAACCGATAATCCTATAAAACACAGTACGCCAATAATTGCCGAATCAATGATCTTTCCGATAATAAATCCTCCGAATATCTCGTTACTCTTCGCGGAAAAATGAAGAATCATATTCGCGCGGCCTGGTTCGAACAGCGCATAGACTCCTTTCTTTGCCTGTGCTATAAGCTGTTCCTTACTGAACAACAGATAGATGGATACGATCATGCCAAGCAATATATCAAACAAAGTACTGATCACATTGATCACACCTACGGTCAGATTAGACATCAGCTCATTCGTCTTTGGAAGGAGCTCGCTTCTGAGCCACGTCTCCAGCATCGTTGTTCCTTCCTTGACAGCGGTCTTTAAAAATGCACTCGTTGTGGAAGTACCGGTAGTCACCTCATTAATCTTTTCCACCAGCTCATTGAGCTGTCCCGGCAGGGTAAATATCATTCTTCGGATACTAAAGTACAGTTCCGGTATCAGAAGATTACACAACATTACAATCAACAGTATTAAAATGAACAACGCCAAAAACACCCCGATTCCCCTGCAAAGCTTTCTGGCGTTCTTTTCTTTTTTCATCTTTTTCATCAAAACAGGAAGGAGATGTCTGTCCACCTTCTTTACGATCGGATTCAGCAGGTATGCTATCACACATCCATATATGACAGGCATCAATACCTCAATGATCTTTCCGATTACTTTGGAAAGATTCTGAAGCCGCAGTAAAGCAAAGTAGAACAACGTACAAGCCGCCACTACAAGGAATATGGTCATTCCTCTGTTAAAATGCTGCCTGAGCTTTGACGGTCCCTTCACTCCTAATTTCGGTTTCGCGCTATAATATGCATTCTCTTGTTCTTTTTTTTCATGTTCAACAGAATCTTTTCTATGTTCCATCCGTAATTCCTCTTCTTTTTAACGGTCATAGTCATTATACTATCGGAACATTTTTACGTCAACTCAAAAGAATACAAAAAGGAGAGCCACTTCCGCTCTCCTTTCAGTAACTCTTATAACTCTTTTTACTGTCCGCATCCGCAGGTGAATGTCGCACATTCTGTCTGTTCACACTGACATGCCCGACTTCCTTCCACACTGATCTTTCCCGCATGGCAGGCGCAGTTTTCATTATACTGGCACTCTACTGCCTTACAGTCAATGTTGCTTATTGCAGATGCTTCTCCCGTTACATTGCTGTCAGAATCGCCCTTTCGTTCCTCAAAACTGTCACAACAGGTTTCCTCTGCTCTTCTTGCCTGATTTCCACCTACAACAATTCCGTCAAGATTACAATAAAAATTATTGTTATGCAGACAGGTCTGTACTGTACATTTCAATTCCGGCATAATCCTACCTCCTTAATTTTACTGATATCGAGGTTATTATGCCCTTTATTTCCTTTTTTAATCTTCTTTTGTTACTTCCCGGATTGTCTTTGCAGCAATCTCTTCCTGAATAGCCTGAATAAATTCATCGAGACCTTTCTGACCTTCGTCGCCTGCGAATCTGCTTCTTACAGATACCATGCCAGTCTCTTCCTCTTTTGCTCCTACGACGAGCATGTAAGGAATCTTATTCATCTGAGCTTCGCGGATCTTATATCCGATCTTTTCTGCCCTTGTATCAATCTCGACGCGAATACCTGCTTCATCTAATGTATCAAATACTTTCTGTGCAAAATCCATATGTTTGTCAGAGATCGGGAGTACCTTTGCCTGTACCGGCGCAAGCCATGTCGGGAATGCACCTGCAAAATGCTCGATCAGAATACCGATGAACCGCTCAATGGAGCCGAATGCCACGCGGTGGATCATGATCGGGCGATGCTTCTCTCCGTCTGCTCCTGTGTATTCCAGGTCAAATCTCTGTGGCATCTGCATATCAAGCTGAATCGTGCCGCACTGCCATGTTCTCCCAATGGAATCCTCCAGATGAAAGTCAATCTTCGGTCCGTAGAACGCGCCGTCTCCTTCATTGATCACATAGTCAAGGCCGAGATCATCTAATGCGCCTTTCAGTCCGTTTGTAGCCATCTCCCAGTCTTCATCACTTCCCATACTGTTGTCCGGACGCGTAGAAAGCTCTACGTGGTATTTGAACCCGAATAA
>CAZNXL010000090.1:0-7383 GCA_964577075.1 uncultured Dorea sp.
TCATGACCTATCTGGGCGAACGGGTACATATCGTAAATCCGGCATAAGAGACAGCTATGGATCTGAAGGATATTTTATATAGGGAAAATCTGGCGAATCGATCCGGTTCCTTCGGAACCTATGAATTCTATGTCAGTGATGCTGCTGAAAAGTTTAAGAAATTTGCAAATTCCATTCTTCCGTATGATGTAACGAAAACACAGTGTATTAATATTGAAGAATATTAGAATTAAGAGGGACATGCCCCTCAAAAGGCAGGCACGCCCCTCTTAATTCTCTGCTAATTATTCGACCGCTTTAAATGCTTCCTCAAGATCTTCTATAATGTCGTCAATATTTTCTGTTCCGATCGAAAGGCGTATGGTATTAGGTTTAATACCCTGATCTAACAGTTCTTCCTCCGTGCATTGGCTATGTGTCGTAGTCGCAGGGTGGATCACCAGCGATTTTACATCAGCCACATTTGCCAATAGTGAAAACAGTTCCAGATTATCGATAAAATCTTTTGCCTTCTTAGCATCACCCTTGATTTCAAATGTAAAAATAGAGCCGCCGCCGTTTGGAAAATATTTTGCATATAATTCTTTCTGGCTCTCATCCTCTGTTACAGCAGGATGATTAACCCGCTCAACCTGCGGATGGTTATTTAAATATTCCACTACTTTAAGTGCGTTTTCCACATGACGCTCTACGCGCAGAGATAATGTTTCAAGCCCCTGCAAAAAGATAAATGAGTGGAATGGTGACAGCGTAGCTCCTGTATCACGGAGCAGGATTGCGCGGATCTTGGTGACAAATGCCGCCGCACCAACTGCCTTTGTAAAGCTGATGCCGTGGTAGCTTGGATTCGGTTCTGTCAATGACGGGAACTTGCCGGAAGCCTCCCAGTCAAACTTTCCGCTGTCAACAATGACTCCGCCGATCGTTGTTCCATGCCCGCCGATAAATTTTGTTGCGGAATGAACAACGATATCCGCGCCGTATTCAATCGGTCTTACAAGATACGGTGTTGCGAAAGTATTGTCAATGACCAGTGGGATCTTATGTGCATGCGCGATCTGCGCTAACTTTTCAATGTCAACAACATCGGAATTCGGATTTCCGAGTGTTTCTATGAATACCGCCTTTGTATTATCCTGGATCGCTGCCTCCACTGCCTCATAATCAAAAATATCTACAAATGTAGTATTCACGCCATACTGAGGAAATGTGTGAGCAAGATAATTATAGGTTCCTCCGTAGATATTCTTAGCCGATACAATATGATCTCCATTCTGTGCCAGGTTCTGCAATGTGTAAGAAACTGCCGCAGCGCCGGACGCTACCGCGAGGGCTGCAACTCCGCCCTCTAAAGCTGCTATTCTTTTTTCAAATATATCCTCTGTGGGATTCGTAAGCCTTCCATAAATATTCCCTGCATCAGACAATCCAAAACGCGCCGCTGCGTGATCACTATTGTGAAATACATAGGACGATGTCTGATAGATCGGTACTGCTCTGGAATCTGTAACCGGATCCGCCTGCTCCTGCCCTACATGTAACTGTAATGTCTCAAATTTAAAATTTCTCTCTTCTCGTGTCTTTTTACTCATATGATCCTCTCCTTTTATATTCACATAATTCCTATCTGTTTGATAGGCTTATATTATCACGCCTTTCATTTTCTGTCTAATACGTAAAAAAAGAAGCTGGCTATAAGTATTCCCTATAGCAAGCCTCTTTGCCATTATCCTATACAAACTGTATCCATCGCCCGAAACTTCTGGATTTCCTTTAAGTACTCTTCCCCTAATGGGCTGAGCGTGGTTCCTTTACGTTTCAAATATCCGATTGTCATTCTCTCTTCGGACTTAAGCTTCACAGCACAAAATTCATCTCCGTTCAGACTCTCGCAGATAATCCCACAACACAGCGTATAAGCGTTCAGACCAACCATCAGATTCAAAAGTGTTGCCCTGTCATTTGCGCGGATCAGACGCTTATATTCATATGTGCTTAGAACCTCCTCTGCAAAATAAAAGGAATTATAGTTTCCCTGTTCGAATGCCAGACACGGATATTCTTCCAGTTCCTCAATCGCGATTATTTCTTTCTTTGCCAGCGGATGATCTTTCCACATATATACATAGATTCCGCATTCTAACAGCGGTGAAAACTCAAGCTCTGATTCTGTCAGCAATTTTGTAATGACCTTCCTGTTAAAATCATTCAGATAAATAATACCTATCTCGCTTCGGAAGGTCTTCACATCTTCAATAACTTCATAAGTTTTTGTCTCACGGATTGCAAATTCATACTCATCCATTCCAAACCGTTTCACCATCTCAACAAAAGCATTCACTGCAAATGTATAATGCTGCATGGAAACCCCGAATTTTTTCTTTACATTTTTACGGTCAATATAGCGTGATTCGATGAGTCCATACTGCTCTACTACCTGTCTTGCATATCCTAAAAACTCTCTGCCCTCCTGAGTCACTGATACTCCGCGGTTGCTGCGCCTGAATAGCGCCACCCCGATTTCTTCTTCCAACTCTTTCACAGACTGAGAAAGACTCGGCTGTGAAATGTAAAGAGCCTTTGCCGCCTCATTCATCGAGCCGGTATCCGCTATTGTAATCATGTATCTTAACTGTGCAAGTGTCATACCTTCGCCCTCACTGCCTGTTCTTTATCTAATCAACAAATAATGGCGCGGAATAATATCTGTCGCCATTATCAGGAAGAATGACCACGATGGTCTTCCCTACTCATTTGGTATGTTTTAATTAGTGGTATTATATTCCTGCTATTTGCTTTTGTCAACCGTGGCATCTGCACCACATCTGCTATATATTATACATTCCATTTTGACGCACAGGATGTCGACGGCAGAACACTCCTCCAGCTGTTTCATAAGTGTGTAGCGTCCCTTTGCTGGCAGAAAAAGACAGCTTATCATTAATATCTATTCTTTATCCCCAATTCTCTGATCAGATACTGAATGCATCCCAGTTGTTCCGGTGACAACTCTTCCAGATTCTGCATGACAGAGAAATATTTGCCCGGCTCCAACTCGTCCTGTCCGTCTCTGAAAAATTCCCCGGGCGTCATATCAAGATATTCGCATATATTAAAAAATGTAAGCAGGGACGGCATCACCTGCTTCTTTTCAATATGGTTGATATATCCTGCATTCTGTCCAAGCGCCAGACTCATCTTCCGCGCAGAGACACCTTTTTCTCTTCTAAGTTCAGATAATCTTTTTGAAAAATTATCTTCGTACAATTCCCTTTTTGCTCTGGACATCTCGTCTAACATCTTATCTTCACTCAATTTTACCCTGCTTTTTTGTTAAACTTATGTTTCTTGTTATTTTAGTCATCTTTAGACTAATTTTACTTCGATTCTATGGTAGCGTCAACATAAAATTAGTCATTATTGAGGTATTGTTTTTATGAAAATATACGATTACGAGGGAAAAGCCAACATGATTGGGAAGAAACTTAAATCCATCCGCAAGCAGAAAAAAATGTCACAGGAAACACTCGCCGCGAAAATGCAACTGGAAAGTATTGAACTCTCCCAAAAGGGAATTAGCCGTATCGAAAAGCAGGAACGCTTTGTCACGGACTATGAGCTTTACGCCTTTTCAAAAGTATTAAATGTAGATATCTGCTCCTTATTAGGAATAAACTATGAAGAGTAGATTTTATTCCGAAGAGCTCTTTTCCGGATCATACCGCGCCTTACATTCTACAGAGTAAACAGCTATCTGGCATTACATTCCTCCAACCATGCTAAAAAATTCTCACCGCCGCTTCCGCTGCTCTCCGCCATCGCGTGACCTTGTCCCCAGACTGCCTCGAACCGCACATCTTCCACTCCTTTAGCACTTTCAAGCGCCAGTGCAAGGTTCGCTTCAACAGTCAGCGCCGTATCCTCCTGCCAGATCCCTGTATTGATCCGCCAGTGTTTTGCCAGAGTTCCTGTCCCGTATCCTTCATAATACGGACTGATATAATACATTGGATTATACATGCTTAATCTCACACTGACAGAATTACCGAGAGAATCTTCTGCCTCCATATCCGCACTATATTCATCCGCTATAGCAGAATCCCAATTTCCCAGCCTGCTATACTCGAATCCGTATTCTGAAAGCAGGAAATTCATGGTGGGGTCAAAATGCAGGGAGGTCAGATCCTTTGTTCCGAACAGGGCGTTTTCCGGCTGAGACCGACTGATATCATCAAACGCCCCACTGCTTTTGTGGCTGGCTTACAGTGCTTTACAAATGCTTCCATGCTGGTGATCTTCGCAGTATTGGAAGCAACATCATAACACACCCACTCTTCGTCATTGTTTAAGTCGTCGATGTAATCCTCTGCCAGATCTGCATCAGTATTTGCGAGGAAATTATTAAGAGACCCTTCTACCACAGACATAAGATAATCATAATATGTCCCCTTGGTATAGATTCCTCTTTTACTTTTCTTAAGCGTTAATTTTTCGCCCTGACTGTCCTTTAATTCCAACGCATTGATATAATCCGCAAACGCACTCGCCATATCATCCGAGAACTGTTTCGTCCATGTTCCTTTTTCCCTTGTATCCGTGTTAAAATACTGCCCCATATTCCATTCATAAGCTTCGTTGGCATAATCAAGGCTCGTAATCGGACACCATGCCATCACTCCCGCAATGGCATCGCTGATCTCGTTCCCTTCTTTATCGCACATGGCCGCCCCGATGTCTGTCAGATAGGGTGTATATAGATCGCTGTCTCCGGAAGCTCCAAGCACTGCCGCCAAAGCGCCGCCTTCACCCATGCCGAAGCAATAGATCTGTTCGGAGTTGCCCGGAAGTACCTCCCCATTATACCGGTAATACCGCACCGCCGCCTTGAGATCCGTAACGCCCCATGGCGCTCCTCCCGCGTAATCCTGTCCGTTTACTTCGGTACCGTTTTCTTTTCCTCGCAGCCCTGCACATACATAGATACATCCTGCCTTTAAGTATCGGGAAGCTTCCTTGTAATTATATGAGGTCGGAGCTTTGTATCCCTCGTATTTCTCAGAATTTACCGGAAATACAATCGGTGCGGTATCCGCCGTATAGTCTTTGATCTTTCCTTCGGAATCGATCGTACAGGTATAGGTTTCATCCTCATTCTTCTCTCCGTCCATATATTCCCCCGGCACATAGATCGCCATCGCTTCATACTCCTCAGTTGCCGGTTCCGTACAATATGCGACAGTCCGCCAGTATACGTTCTTTTTCTTGTCATAATTCCATTTGGAAGAATCCAATTCCAGCCTGGTGTAATCCTGTTCATATTCTTTCAGATCTTCTTCGGCCTCTTTTTTCGCTTTTTCTTTCTTATGTTCTTTACCGTCTCTCGAACACCCTGCGCACAAAGACACTGCAAGGCATAGGATCAAAATGCACGCCATCACTCTATTCTTCACGGTCTTATCTCCTGTTTTCACGATCTTCGTTCTTAAATTTTAACTCAAAAATGTGTTTATTCTATGTTCAGTCCAATGTTAATTTTAGCATGTTCCAATGAAAATATATAATGACTTTAAAAAACACGATATTTTTCACACTTGTGCAAAAAGCAAAAACAGAGTATACTCTAAATTATAAACAGTGTAGTAAAAGACAGGATCTTTAGATGAGGAGTCTGTGAAAAAGCTGAATGATATGACTTTCAAAGCTTTTTCTGCTCACGATGTCTGACAATCTCTATAACAGGGAATCAATATTACATTGGATCCTGAACTGATAATTACCGGCGTATCCGGGATACGGGGTTTACCTTGATATTTCGCCTTTGTTGTGCTATATTTTTCGGGTAAATATTTTTTGGAGGCATTACTTATGGTAAATTATTGGGATATTACAATTCCGGAATTAACAGGTAATGAGACAAGAAAGGCTTACGTTTACCTTCCGGAATCATATATGTATGAAGAGGACTTGTGCTATCCTGTTCTCTATATGTTCGACGGACACAATGTGTTCTTTGACGATCACGCAACTTACGGAAAATGCTGGGGTATGCAGGAATACATGGATTTTACAGAGACCCCTCTTATTATCGTTGCTATAGAATGTGATCAAAGCCCTGATTTCGGAAGACTCAAAGAGTACTCTCCTTTTGATTTTACGGATCCAAAGTTCGGTAAGATCACCGGGAAAGGACAACTTACAATGGAGTGGTTTGTCCACACTTTAAAACCGCAGATTGATGAAGAATACCGTACTCTTCCGGACAGAGAACATACCTTTATCGCCGGAAGTTCTATGGGCGGACTGATGAGTCTCTATGCTGTTCTCAAATATAACCACATTTTTTCGAGAGCAGGCGCCCTGTCTCCCTCTCTCTGGACGAATCCTCGTGAGATCGAGAGATTGATTAAAACAGCTCCGATACAGCGGGGGACTGTGGTCTATATGGATTATGGCGAAAAAGAAGCAGATTTCCGCTCTGGTATGAGGAAAAAATTTGAAAAGACAGCGGATTTATTATTTGAAAGACGCGTCCTTCTGACCAGCAGGATTGTCCCGGACGGCACTCACAGCGAAGCAAGCTGGGAACGTCAGCTTCCGTTTCTTATGAACACGCTAATGTACGGTATTGAGGATGAATTATATCTCAATATGCATGGATATGAGCCGGAGCCGGGCATGAATACAGATACAGATTTATAGAATTTGCAATATGAACAAATGAAAGGAAAATAACATAATAACATGGAAACACAGTACTTAAAAAATTACAGCCCTGCACTTGAGCGCGAGATGGAATGTAAGGTTTATGGTCATGCAGGAAGGCCTGTATTATTCATCCCCTGCCAGGATGGACGCTTTTATGATTTTGAAAATTTTCATATGACAGACGTGTGGGCGCCATGGATTGAATCCGGGCAGGTCCAGGTATTTTCTATTGACACGATCGATAAAGAAACATGGTCTGACAAGTACGGTGATCCACGTCGGCGTATCTGCCGTTACGAAGACTGGATCCGCTACATTACAGATGAGTTGGTTCCATTTATCCAGAGTGTTGCAAATGAGTGCAACGGCTGGGAGGGAGAGCCGGGGATCATCGCGACGGGATGCAGCCTTGGTGCGACTCACGCCGCGAATCTCTTTTTCCGCCGTCCGGATTTGTTCAACGGACTTTTGGCGCTCAGCGGAATCTATACGGCAGAATACGGATTTGGTTCTTATATGGATGATCTTGTTTACAATAATTCCCCGGTCCACTACCTCGCGAATATGCCGACTGATCATCCTTATATTGGATTATATAATGAAAGAAATGCCATTATATGCGTAGGGCAGGGTCCCTGGGAGCTTACCGATGAGACCCGCAGGCTCCATCATATTCTA
>CAZNXL010000091.1:0-7353 GCA_964577075.1 uncultured Dorea sp.
TGTAATGGCATCTTCGATCAGATCCTCATCAATATTCATTGTATCAGGACGTATGTCAACGAATACTGCCACAGCGCCCCGCAGAACAAAAGCATCTGCGCTGGACACAAAAGTATAAGAAGGCATGATCACCTCATCACCAGGTTGAATATCGCAGAGAAGGGCGGCCATCTCCGTTGCGTGAGTGCAGGAGGTGGTAAGGAGGGCTTTGGCTGTATGAGTGTTGTCCTCCACCCATTGATTACATTTTTTTGTAAATGCGCCGTCACCGCAGATCTTATGGCTTGCGATCGCTTCGGCAATATATTCGCTTTCTTTCCCGATATATGGCGGAATATTAAACTTAATCATATCCATTTCTCCTAAGAATGTTCTTTATTTACCTATTTTAATACGTCTGCGGCGGATAATCAAGGCTATGATAAAAATAGTAATTCCCACGGCGGACAGGCAAAGGGAAGCTTTGATGCCCGGACGCCGGAATACAAGTCTGACATCGTGGTCGCCGGGTTCCAGGTCTATGGCGGAATACATCAGGTTCGCTTTTTTTATGTCAACTTCCTTTCCATCAACATAAGCTGTCCAGCCTTTCTGATAAGGGATGCTCAGAACAAGAAGCTTTTCTTTATCAACAGAGATGTCTCCGGTGATGATGTTGGAGTTGATCGCGACATTTTCCAGCTTTTCATTGGTGAGATTTTCGATGTAAGCTGCGTAGTTAGTCATTGGCTGGCAGTATACTTTTAAAGAATCGCAGGTGAAGACGCCGGTGTCTTTGAACGTGATCGTGCATTTTGAAGCGGCATCTTTCCGGTACCCCATGTTGAATACGAAAGTATCCTGTCCGGTTCCGTAGGTGTGGTTCGCGGAGCGCACGGTGCATTTTCTCTTATAATTGCCGCAGGTAAGCTTTGCTTCTACGATACATTCATCGTTGGATGATGTCGGATTTAATTCCCCGTCAAAGACAAGATAACTTTCAGAGTCGTTGATCCCGTCGAAATAAAGAGTAAGCGTAGCCCCCTCTTTTTCGATTTCTATCGTGTTGTCTTTCCTCTTGATCCCATCTGCCTCATAGCCTGTAATTTCTACTTCTTCTAAAGTTGACAGAGGCTTTTCAGTGTCAAGAGAAGTCCCGGAGGAATCTTCTAAAACTGCAGACTGGAGTAACGCCTCCTGCTTTTCAAGCGCACTGTAGGATTCAAAGTCTTTTTCGCTCATCACATGGTCATAAGTGTATCCGAGAGGAAGGGCGTAGTTGTTCCTGTAGATGTGATAGGTCTCGGTTCCTTCGGTTTTTGTATCAATCTCTTCGAACCCGTATGGGATCCGGGCAGTTTCTTTATCACCCAGCGCATAATATTTTACACAGGCAAGAGCATTCATAAAAGTGCGGTTATCGAAGCCTCCAAGCTGGACAAGATTCCATGCAGTATTTCCCATCTGTACATTATAGTCTATGACAGGTCCGCTTATGGTGCTGGAGAAGGTTGAAATACTGTTATAATTCATGATTAAGGATGAACATAAGATCTTCCTTGGGATCTCCGCCGTTGAAACACGGTAAAAACTCTCATCTGGATAATTGTCAAGCACTTTCAGAGGAGTGTCGGTAACTTCATTCATTACCTGTCCCTGTTTGACAAAGGAATCCTCTACCGTGTTCTTCCCGAAAAGATACTGATAATAAGCGTTCAAAGTCAAGGCAGCGCAGCACAGGGCCATAAGTGCAATTTTGGCCGTATGCTTGTTAATGATCCTGATCTCTTTATTCATGCACAGGATCACAACATAGTTGCACAGCAGCACTGCAAGAGAAGAAAGAGTGTATTCTGTCCGGTAATCTCTGTTCATCAATATGATGAACAGGTAAGGGAGCAGAGCAATAAATAAGAACTTAAGTTCCCTTCCTGTAAGCGTCTGAAGTTCCGGAATGGCCTTTACGGTGATATAGGAAATCAGAAGCGCAAGGATATAAACCCATCGGTTCGTAACGACACTGAACCCGCTCAGTACAAATGCCGCAATCGGAAAGATACAGAAAGCTGCACAGGTCAAAAACAGAAATTTCAACAGCTTATTTCCCTTTCTCATAAGTAAAATAACAACTGCAAGATAGGAAAGGGGGATAAATCCCAGCTTTAACCATGCTCCCGGAGTAGCCGGCGCAGAGATAAAGTAGGTGTATAGTCTGGTAAGCCATGTATTGTTATAATAGAAGAAGGACATGGCGGCGATATCGGAATTTCCCGCACGTCCGGAGCTCATGTAAGAAGCAAAGGAGGTAAAGAGCGAGATGTTTCCGATTACCACGCCCAGCAGATAAGAACCTGCGAAGGTGGCAGTTGTTGTGAAAAAGTATTTCCATGTCTTTTTCGCCGGATCTTTTGTGAACAGGAAACGACCGATATAGTAAATCCCCATTGCGATGGTACTCATATAGATAAAATAGTAATTGGCGGATAATGCAACAGCCACAAATATCGTACACAGATACCAGCGCTTTTTCCGAAAGATTTCTTCCGTGGCAATCATAAGCAGAGGCAAAAAGATCATGGGTGCAATAAAATGAGCATGAAGAACGCCTGCATAGATTGCAAATCCACAGAAAGTATACATCATGCTTCCGAGAAGACTCTCAAAGTATCCTCTTTTGTGGTACAGAAAGAAGACAGATCCGGAAAGGCCTGCCAGGAAGAAACGGAAAAGGGTGAGGATGTTATATGCGGATTCCACCTTTGAAGGATTAAACAGTACAAAGAGCCAGTACACAGGTTCATAGCTCAGTGTTACGGCATTGCCAAGTCCATTGCGGAAGGAATAGGAAGGGAAATTAAAATCTCCCTTAAAAGCCTGAGCGATACATGTGCGCACATAATCTATAAAATAGTGTATTCTCGGGATATACTGAGAGATAGCATCATGGTTCCATATGATACTATTGTCATACTCAATAAAAGAAAAGAATACACATGCAGTCATGATCAGAAATATTCCTGTATACACAACAAAATACAGAGGAAGAGCTCTTCTTTGGCTGTTCATAAAGTCATCATACCATGTCCGAAGTGTTGAGATCATCCTGGTATACAGTTTGATCATCAGTTTCACGATCCACTGGTATGGAACACAGTACCGTGAGATAAGGTACAGAATAGAGACAGGCAATGCGGCGGCAGTAACAAGCGCTGCAGGTTTTAGCGGCGTGATCGTAAGGGCGGCAGAGGAAAGGGTGACCGCGATGCTGATCATCAAATGTTTTTTAGAAAACTTTCCGGAAGAAGATCCGCCTGAAAGTCCCAGCAGAAAATATCCGCAATATGGAAGAAGCGCGACGCAGTCATAAGTTTCGCATCCAAAGAACACTCCGATGATCGGATACCCGAAGATATCGGAAGGGAAGAAGGCTATGAAAAGCGCCGCGATACCTGCCAGAGCAAGAAGACGCCTTCTGCCTGCAAGCCGGTCACAATACTTTGCCGCAAGGGCAGCACACAGAAAAAGGACGGCAGCAGTAAAAAAAATCTCTGACGGAGTAGGCACTCTTGTCAGTGTGGCGAGACGGATCAGACTTTGAAATGGCTTTTTATGGTTTAATAATACCTGGTTTACAAGCCCGAAAAAAATGTACAAAAGCGCATAAATACCTGCGCGGTTCAATAGAAAACGGACGTTGCGCGCACCCTGTGAGGCATATAACCCTGCAAGAAATACAAGACCCGGAACATAGACTGCGCGAAGTAATAAAAACAGGATGTGACTCTGGCCAAAGACAACCTGTACGGCGGCTCCTGCGAAAATAAGAAATAAAAGAAGCAGTTCCAGCCCGATGAAAGATATTTTTTGTGTATGTGTATGTTCATGTTCATTCTGCATAATGAAAAATCTCCTTATACCCAGGATGTAAATCAGTATTTCATTCATTTTACCAAAAAAAAAGGAATCTGTATAGCGATGTACGCAGAAAAAATCATTAAAAACAGGTTAAAAAGGCGCTCGTTTAATTTGACAAAAGAGCATACTGTTTGTATAATAAGATGAAGTATTTAGAGAAAACAAATGTATGAAAAAGAATGATTTAAGGAGATGTTCGAATGAGAAAAAGATGCAGTGCACTTGCCTGTCTTCTTGCTGTCTGCGTGACAGTTGCAGCAGTGCCTACAGATGTGCTCGCTCAAGAACTTCAGAGTCAGGAGGATTCTCAGGAGGTTATCACAGAGGAACAGCAGGAGTTAGAGATATCGGGGAATACAGTGAATGGGCAGCCGGAAGCCGGCAATGAAGAACAGTCTGACGCTGTGCCTGAAAAAGTCTCCGGAGCAGAGAGTAAGACAGAGTCTGAAGAAGTGTCCGGGGAAGATGAACAGAAGACGTCTCCGGAAGAAAAAACTGCGGAGTCTGTAAAAGAAGAAGTTTCGGAAGAAGGAGCTTCGGAGCCTGTGGAAGAACTGGAAGAAGAGCAGATTGAGGTTGATCCTCAGGATCCCGGAAAGTATCGTCTGACCGGAAGAGGAACCGGAGAGTCCGCGTCGACAGAGATTCATATACAGGCATTGTCACACCAAAAAAAGTACAGTGACTGTATTCTTCAAAAAGGGATAGACGTATCCTATCACAATGGAACGATCAATTGGAAAAAAGTAAAAAATGACGGCATTGATTTTGCGATCATCCGGGTGGCATACCGCGGATATGATAATGGAAAACTCACAATGGATGTAAAAGCGCTGGAAAATATGCGTAAGGCCAATGAGGCAGGGATCCCGATCGGAGTATATATATTTTCACAGGCAACTACGTCCAAGGAGGCAGTTCAGGAGGCAAATTATATCGTAAGCAAGATCAAAGACTATCAGATAGATTTGCCGGTAGTGCTTGATTTTGAATATGTGGCAGTCGGAGTCGGAAGACTGTACAAGGCTAAATTAAATAAGAGCGAAGCTACCAGTGTGTGTACTTCCTTTTGCAAGAGAGTGAAAGCGCTCGGGTATACTCCGATGGTCTATGCAAGTAAGAGTATGTATGAAGATAAGACCTATGCCGCAGATATCAGTCAGAAATATCCGATCTGGATGGCACATTATACAAATTCTACCGATTATGCAGGAGAGTATGAATATTGGCAGTATTCTTCCAAGGGCAGCGTAGATGGCATTAACGATCATTATGTAGACTTTAATTACCGCTACCTTAATACTTTAAGGATCACAGGCAAGAATACAGGCAGTATCAGTATGAAATGGGACGCATGGCAGGGCGCAGAAGCCTATGACGTGTACCGCAGGGACGGAAGCGGCAATTATTCATTATTAAAGAGCCAGGTTACGGGAACGAGCTTCACTGATACGGCGTTGAGCCCGGGGGAATATTATTCGTATAAGATCTATCCGATCATAAACGGAACGAAGGGAAGCTGTATAGGATTCAATACTGGAATTACAACGCTGAAATCTACGAGTATATCCGGCAAGGCAGCAGCATTTGACAAAATAAAGGTCAAATGGTCGAAAGTGACCGGAGCAGCATCCTATTACGTGCAGCGTTATAATTCGACGAAAAAGACTTATTCTAATATAAAGAAAGTTTCCGGCAAAACTTATTCCTATACGGACGGAAGTAAAAATGCCAGTACGACATACCAATATAGAGTGCGCCCTTACAAGGTGGTCTTTAATGGAAGAACCTACGGAAGCTCCAAGGTAATAAAAGTTAAGACTAAGGGGAAAGTAAAAGGAAAGACGAAGAGTAAAAAGATTATCTTGCGTAAAAGTGCGTCCAGGTCTTCTAAAAAACTGGGGACGCTTAAGAAGAAAGGAAGCAAAGTTACGGTGATCGGAAGCAGCGGAAGCTGGTATAAGATCTCTGTAAAGATAAGCGGAAAGAAAAGAACCGGATATATAAAAAAGAGTAATATTAAATTGATTTAAATAAGTTGAGGAAAAGAGGTACAGTTACGATATGGCTAGGCGCAGAAGAAGACGCAGAAGAAGATCAGGAAACTGGTTCACCAGCCTGAGCACAGGCAAAAAGGTAGGAGTATGTCTGGGAGGAGTATTTCTTGCACTTGCTGCTTCCGGTGTTGTATTCGCAGCATCTAAGCTTGGTAAGCTGGATAGAAAAGAGATTTCGAAGGAAGACATTGTTGTGAATCAGGAAGTGGAAGAGCAGGATCTGGGAACCGGTTATCTGAACGTAGCGTTGTTTGGCACGGATTCCCGCACCGGTCAGTTAGATAAAGGGACGAGAACAGACTGTATCATCGTTGCAAGTCTGAATAAGGAAACAAAAGAAGTGAGAATGGTCTCCGTATACCGGGATACACTTCTGGATATTAAAGACGGACAGTTGCAGAAATGTAATGCAGCGTATGCCTTTGGAGGACCGACACAGGCGATCAATATGCTGAATAAAAACCTTGATCTTAATATTGAGGAATACGTAACTGTTGACTGGGGCGCGATCGCCAACGCAATCGACCTGCTCGGCGGTGTTGAGATTGACGTTCAGGAAGTTGAGATCCAGTATCTGAATAAGTTCGTAAAAGAGACAGCGAAGGCGGCAGGGAAAAAGGCTCACAAAGTAAAAAAAGCCGGCGTTCAGACATTAGACGGAGTTCAAGCCACGACTTATGCGCGTATTCGTTCTACAGCGGGTGGCGACTTTACCCGTACAGAGCGTCAGCGTCTTGTGATCGAGAAGATCGTGGAGCAGGCACAGAAGTCTGATCTCTCAACGATCAATAAGATCATAGATGAAGTGTTCCCTACGATCCAGACCAGCTTTTCCATAGCAGATATTCTGTATTATGCGAAAAGCTTTACGCAGTATAAATTAACGGAAAATTCGGGATTCCCGTTTGATAAGACGACGGACACGATCTCCGGTCTGGGAAGTATCGTCATCCCTGTAACTCTGGAGTCTAATGTGGCGCAGCTTCACAAGTTTTTGTTCGATAAGGAAGATTATAGTGTGTCAAGCACAGTTGCAAACCTGAGCAGCGCGATCGTGGCCAGAGTAGGACAGAGAACGGCTACGGACGACGATACATTGAAACAGCAGACTTATACGCCTACGGAAGAAGACAGGCAGCAGGAGCGGCAGACGTATGAGACTGATGATGACGATGATAAGAGCACAAACACTAATAACACATCGACCAGCAATAATAAAACAGACAAAAATGATAGTAATGGCAGCTCCAGCGGCAGCAGCTCCGGAAGCAGCAGTTCCGGCGGAAGCAGTTCCGGAAGCGGTGAAAGCTCCGGCGGCAGTTCCGGAAGCGGAAGCGGCGAAAGCTCCGGCGGCGGCAGTGACGGCGCGAACTGTGCAGCGCCGCGCAAACTCCGCGGCGGT
>CAZNXL010000092.1:0-7280 GCA_964577075.1 uncultured Dorea sp.
GTATTTCCCGTCAATCCGGTAGGTCGTCACCTCAAAGCCCTCCCCGCCGAGAAGGACCGTAACCGTACCATGCTCAATTCCGGTGTCAAACGTCTTGTCGAACAGCGCTTTTGTCTCCTCCGGCTTGGCGGATGTGGTAATATCCCAATCCTCCGGCTCTCTTCCCAGAATAGAATCCCGCACGCATCCGCCCACCGCATAGGCCTCAAAATGATTGCTTTGTAAAATATGAATGATCGTATTTACTTTATCCGGCAATTGAATCTTTATGTTTTCCATACCTATTCTCCAAAAGACGGGACATTTTCATGTCCCGTTCCTACTTGTAATCCATCTTACCCTTTAATATGCCTTGCCCCAGTAAGCCATATGCTTCGCCGGTTTCCCGCACCAGATACACTTGTCTGAGATCATCTCTTCGTCTTCGATCAGACATCTGGTTGCCGCTCCGCCTGTCACATACTTCACTTCGCCTTCGCACTCCGGATCTCCGCACCAGCACGCTTTGACGAATCCGCGGTTCTCTTTAAATTTCTCTTTCATCTCTTCGATATCGGTTGCGGTATCAATATGATCGTCAAGGAAATCTTTGGCTCTGTTGTACATATCCGCCTGGATCGTCTCTAAGAGGTCGCGAAGCTTTGTTGCGATCTCATCCATAGATACTATGATCTTTTCACGGTTATCACGGCGTACGACCACTACCTGATCGTTCTCAATATCCTTCGGTCCGATCTCGATACGCGTCGGAATACCAAGGATCTCCTGCTCAGCGAATTTCCATCCCGGGCTCTTATCGGAATCATCAATCTTCACTCTATATCCTGCTCTCTTAAGCTCATCGAGAAGTGCATATGCTTTATCAAGAACGCCTTCTTTATGCTGTGCGATCGGGATCACTTTACACTCTACAGGCGCTACATGCGGAGGAAGAACCAGTCCGTCATCATCGCCGTGAACCATGATGAGCGCTCCGATGCTTCTCGTGGACCATCCCCATGATGTCTCATATGCACTCTGAAGCTCATTGTTCTTATCAACATATTTGATGCCGAATGCGTCCGGGAATCCGCTTCCGAAGAAGTGGCTCGTGGCTGACTGCAATGCCTTGCCGTCATGCATGAGCGCCTCTATCGTGTAAGTGTCCCGGGCGCCTGCAAACTTCTCATGCTCTGCTTTTCTTCCTGATACGAACGGGATCGCCAGAGTCTCTTTGTAGCAGTCCTCATATACATGGAACATCTGGATCGTACGTTCTTCCGCCTCTTCGTATGTTGCGTGCAGCGTATGTCCCTCCTGCCACAAAAACTCCCTGGAGCGGAGGAACGGTCTCGTTGTCTTCTCCCAGCGGAGTACAGAGTTCCACTGATTCCATACCTTTGGAAGGTCTCTATATGATTTGACAGTCTTGGACCATACATCGCAGAATAATGTCTCGGACGTAGGACGGATACACATTCTCTCCTGCAGTCTCTCCATACCGCCATGTGTCACCCATGCCACCTCCGGCGCAAATCCTTCGATATGTTCTGCTTCCTTCTCAAGAAGATTCTCCGGGATCAATACCGGAAGGTATACATTCTCTACGCCTGTCTCTTTAAAACGTTTATCAAGGTCCGCCTGGATCAGCTCCCAGATCGCATACCCGTTCGGGAGATAGTTAAGGCATCCCTTTACACTTGAATAATCGCACAGATCAGCCTCCCGTACAACGTCTGTGTACCACTGCGCGAAGTTTTCATCACGTGGTGTGATATTTTTTACTAATTTCCTGTCTTTTGCCATGTTTCTCTTCTCCTTATTCTTATTGCAGGACCCTTGCCCCACGACATTTTCTGTTGGGAACCGGCTAAAACGATCAACGAAAAGGAACCTCCGCCGGAGCTTCCTTTCGCATGCCCGGCAACAAAAAACCGCCGAAGCATCCGCTCCCAAAAAAGGGACCGAAAAGCTCGGCGGTACCACCCTAATTAACTGCGACCCTTTCGCAGTTCTCTCTCATCACCGTTAACGCTGGTGCCGCGCTGCGTTTTCACACAGCGGCTCCAAGGTGGGTTCATTACATTTCCATACAAGGATCTTCCAGCCGATGGATCCTCTCTCTGTGGAATGTCCAGTATAATTACTATTCCTCTTCATCGCCAAACCCGTTTTCTGCAACTATCATTGCCGACGGGTGATTCAATTAACCGTAATTTTAATTGATTGCTTTCTATTTGTCAAGACATAACCTGCCAATTTATCTTTTCAAATAATTTATAATATAACCTTCAAAATCCACTGTTCTTCTTAATGGTATAGATATTTTTCTTAGGACATCTATCCATACATTTCCTACAGGCAAAGCATTCGCCCGTTCCCGTACTGTCACACAACTCTCCGTCTGGAATATTGATCGCCGCCGGACATATCCTTTGACACAGACTGCATCCCTTTGCACATTTTTCTCTGCTTCTTTTGACTACAGCCCACGGCATTACAGGCATCATCGCAAACACCGCTCCCATCGGGCATAAAAACCTGCAAAAGAACCTCGGTTCCAAAAGCATTCCGAAAGAAATCACACCCAACGATATTATGCCCCACCCGATATCCGGTATCTTCCCGGCATGCAGCAGAGAAAACGCTGTCCACGGACTATTTTGGGATACCACATTTTGCAATTCTGATGCACAAAGCAATAAGATGACTAAAAGCACTAAATATTTTAAATATTTCATCCGGCGCTGCCAGCGCTTAAATACATGAAACGGCTTTTTTCCCGCCTTTTTTTGTACCCAGGATGATACAAAGTATAGAAAATCTCCATATGTTCCAAATGCACACATATAGCCGCAGAAAATACGTCCAAAGCATATCGTGATTCCGAGCAGAACCACAAGCGTTATCGAAAACGCTGTCCACCCAAGGCTCTCAAGACCGGAAATTTTTGTAATCAACTCCTTCACTCCTGTGAACGCGCTGGAAAACAGCGCCGGGTAAAAAACAAAAAATGCAAGACGGATAAGCAAGACAATTACATCTCGCGGATGAATTTTTGATCTTTTTCTTCTCTTTTTCATTCTTCCACCGCTCCTTTTAATGCTTCTGTTACCGCATCCCGGATACCGCCGGAAGAAAATGTTGCCCCGCTGACTGTATCCACTTGCGTACTCTGTTCCTTCACAATCTGATCAATCACACCCTTAGCGGTCTCAAGATACGCCGAATCTTCATCCTTCGCTTCCAGTATCTCTACAGAGTCAATCTCTCCTTCCTTCACCTTCACACTTACTTTTATAAGTCCTCCAAATCCCTGGGCCTCCCCGGTGTAGGTTCCATCTATGTAAGCCGGCGCCGCCTTTTCTGTTATTTCTGAAGATGCACCTGCTGATTCAGCCGTAAGCTGATACTCTAATTTTTGAATCTTTTCTTTCTGCGCCTGTGTATATATCACCGTCTGATACCCTGCAAGCAGCAGAATAATCAACACTAAATTCAAAAGTTTTGTATTAAAATACCGATCTCTCATATTGATTCCTTCTTATCTTTTTGCCTTTTCCAGCGCAGACTCACAAGCCGCCACAATTGCCTCAGAAGAATAAGTTGCCCCCGATATGGCATCAATTCCTTCCGGTTTTCCTTTTGCTATAATCTGAGCCACAACACCTTTTTTAGCGCTGTTAATATAATATAAATTATTTTTCCATGCCGGTTCCGAGCTCTTGTCAACAATCGTTACTGCCGTGATTCTGTCATTTGCGACGGTAATCTCTACCTCCAGGGTATAATTAAAATCACCGTATTCCTCATCAACGCAGGCCGCACTTCCAGTATAGGTACCGTTCTTATATACCGTTCCTTCTTCTGCATCGCCTGACGAGCCGTCACCGCTGCCAGAACTGTCCCCGCCGGAGCTGCTTCCCGGGTTTTTCGAACCGCTGTTTCCCGAAGCCGCGTCTTTAGCCGCCTGCAAGGCATTCTTAATCGCCTGAATAATCCCTTTGGAACTATAAGTCGCCCCAGACACCACATCTACATTAGCGCTTTGTTTTGTTACGACCGCATCCAGGATACTTTCCGCCCTTGCAATATAGCTGTCTCCGTCTACAGTCTTTGTAATGACCGCTGCTTTCAGTGTATGATCCCGAATAATAATTGCAACTGTAATCTCTCCGGCATATCCTTCTCCGGTTCCATAATAAACGCCGTCAGGATATGGCAGCGTACCTGACGCGGCAGCTTTTTGTTTTGTACTTTTTTTCGACTTTTTATCTGCACTGTCATCCACTGCCTTGTCAAGCGCATTTCTTACTGCTTTTATAATACCGTTAGAAGAATAAGTCGCCCCGGATACTGCATCTACATTGGTACTCTGTTTCTTTACAATAGTATTTAAAAGCTTTTTTGCTTTATTAAGATAAGAAGGCGTCTCTTTACTGGCGCTTATTATCTTAACTGATTTGATCTTTCCGTTCTTTATCGTTACTTCTACGGTAATCGTCCCGCCAAAGCCTTGCGCCGAGCCGGTGTAAGTACCATCTTTATAAGTCTGATTTTCATCAACAGTCCCAACAGATTCCGGCGCTTTTCCCTGAGAAGCCCCCGCCGCTACAGAGCTTGTAGAAACCTCTCCGGTCAATGCATTTTTTACCGCCTCGATAATTCCTCTGGAACTATAAGTCGCTCCGGATACTGTATCCACATCCATGCTCTGATTTTTAATCATCGCATCAATTACAGCCTTTGCCCGGTTTAAAAATGATTCACCCTCTCCCGGTGCACTCACAATCGTAATACTCTCTATCTGTTTATCCTTAATGGTCACTTCTACAGTGATGGTTCCGCCATATCCCGTTCCGACTCCTTTATATACGCCATCCTCCAGATCGAAGCTTCCCTCCTGCGCGTCAGTCTCATCCGGCGCCTCATCTTCATCATTTGCCGAGTCGGCCGCTACGACCTTATCCGGATTTTGAAACTCAGGTCCTTCATATGAATACAGAGAAACGCCTATTAATATTGCCATTAATATTGCTGAAACAAAAATTTTCCGTTTCCATAGAAACAATGCTATTCCTTTTTTCATTGTGCAATCCCTTCTCTTCTATCCTGTTAGTAGACATCTATAATTTGAAATTCGTAATCTGATTCGAATAAACCGTCAAGTCCTTTTGAAACCAGAATATCTCCTTTCTCATTCACAAGCACCATATCAAATTCGCTGCTGTTCTCACGCCAAAAAGAAACCGCCTTCTCTTCTCCCATAATGAATAAAGAAGTCGACAACGCATCAGCCATCGTTCCATCCTTATTGACAATCGTAACGGAAGTGAGCCCGTTTTCCGCAGGATACCCTGTCCTCGGATCAATAATATGATGATACTTTTCCCCGTCTTCTTCAAAATACCGTTCATAACCGCCAGATGTAATAACAGCCTGATCCTCTGCCAGGATTACTCCAACATAATCGTTTTCATCATCAGGATTTTGAACCGCTACTCTCCACTTCGAACCGTCTGTCTTTTTTCCCAGTACCTGAACATTGCCGCCAAGACTGACCACTCCGCTCGTCACTCCATATTCCTCAAAAATATTTATAACCCGCTCCGAAGTATATCCCTTCGCGATTCCTCCCAGATCTATCTCCACATTCTCTTCTACAGACAGGCTTTTCCCATCCTGATTAAGAGAAATCTTTTCTGTTCCCATATTTGAAAGCAATTTTTCCAATTCATTCTTCTTTGGCACACGATAATTCTCATCGGTAAATCCCCATGCCTTCATTAACGGATAGATTGTAATATCAAACAGGCCATCTGTTTTATCATATAATTCTATTGATTTTTCAATCAGGTTTTTTGTATCTTCCGAGATCTCGCCGCTCTCTTCCCGATTAATCACCGAGATCTCACTATCCTCTTTCCCCGTTGAAAGCAATGCTTCAATTCTTTCAATCTCTTCTGCCGCAGCGTCTACCGCCTCTTGCGCCTGTTCTCCGTACGCCGTAAGCGTCATATAAGTATCCATAGCAAAGATATCTTTTACCGCCGGCTCCATCGAATCTTGCGTCTCTTCACCGGAAGTCTCTTCTTTTAGATTTTTATCCTCCGCCAGGCTGCATCCTGTCAAAGCAAGCACAAATACAAGGAGCAGACAAATTCTTTTTATCATATCTTTTCCTCCGCCATCGTAATGTTAGCTTAGTCTAACTATTATATTGTAAAAAAAGAAACATCATTTGGCAATCCAAGGGAACACTATTGATGTTTTTTCTCAATATATAATACAAAGGCAGGCAAAATAACGCTTCGGCCACTGGCGCCCTATTCTGTATACTATAGTATGAAAAGAAACTTTACCATCAGAAGCGCTAATGATAAAGTTTCCTCTCTAATAAATTAAATTTTTAAAAACTTTTATTTTTTAATTTTCGCTTTCTTTGAAAGACCTCTGCTTACAAGAACTTTTTTGTAAGATTTTAATTTTGAAGACGGAACCTTAACTGTTACTTTTTTGTAGTTGGATGCTCCAAGCTTACTAAATGCTTTACTTTTTACCGTCTTAGACGTCAGGCTCTTACTCTTAATTGTAACTTTTTTAACCTTTTTACAATTATAGAACGCATTTTTGCCGATTGTCTTTACATTCGCGCCAATCACTACTTTTGTAGCCTTTGTATTATTTTTAAAAGCGCTTGCGCCAATTGCTGTAATCTTATAAGAAACATTTCCGATCTTTACTGTACTGCCGATACTAATAGAAGCGCCTTTTTTCACAAGCCCTGTTACTGTTACTGTTCCTTTGCCGTTATTAGCCTGATTTGTTACTTTATATTTGTAATTACCTACCGTATATGAAGCGCCGGATTTTGCATAGATTACAAATGTTTTTGTCACACTACCGTTATAATTGCCCTTACCTGTAATTGTTACAGTTGCAGTTCCCGGCGCTGTATTATTTTTAACAGAAACCGTATAATCCGTATCTTTCTTTAATGTCGTATCTCCGACTTTTACCGTCACAGCCGGAACAATTGCCGAGCCTGTTGCATAGACATTACTGATTCCTGACACTACAGCATTGGCAATCGACTGTACAGATGGTTCATTTACAACTACTGCAGCAGTATGTGTAACAATCCCATATTCACCAGTCTTGTCTGCAAAGGAAAGAGTATAGGAGCCTGTTGCCAATGCAGAACCCTTGATTGTTACTGTACCTGCTTGTGCATCATATGTATAATCACTGCTGTCTAACGCTTTTGAGTTACGTCCGGAACCTGTTTTAACAGATGTCAG
>CAZNXL010000093.1:0-7270 GCA_964577075.1 uncultured Dorea sp.
ATATTATCTACATAAAAGGTATGCTTCGGCAATTTTAGCTGACACAGCTTCAGCAGATCCGTCCGATAGATCACCGAATGCATCAGGATATACTGATCCAGATGGAACCTGCCAACGTCCGACCATTTAAATACCGTATCCTGCGGCAGTACATTCCGATAATGGATGACCTTCTTGCGGGCGGCTCTCTCCTTCTCATACACGTAATTGGAAATCAACATATCCACTTCCGTGCCTTCCGCCTCCATCTGCCAAAGCCTGTCCAGAATTTTTTTCAGAGATCCGCGATCCACCCAGTCATCACTGTCCACCACCTTGAAATATTTCCCTGCAGCAGCTTTGAGGCCTTTGTTCACCGCGTCTCCATGCCCGCCATTCTCCTTGTCTATCACGCGGACGATTCCCGGATACCTATCTGCATACCCATGGGCAATCTTAGAAGTATCGTCCGTTGATCCGTCATTCACAATAATAACCTCTACATCTTCTCCACCGGCAAGCGCGCTCTCTATCGCGTGCGACATATAATCCTGAGAATTATAGCACGGAATCGCAAATGAGATGAATTTCATGTCCCCACCCCCCTCTGTACCTTGCGCCGCTCAAATACCAGTATATAACAGGCTATTTTATTTTCCAAGTCATTTTTGCAGGAATTTCCTTCATATTTCCTTCCGCTCCTATTGCCTTCCGGCACATCTTCACTGTTCACAATTTGTTAAATTATTTTTCAAAAAACTTTCATTTCCCCAACATCTTTTCTTCACAGAAGCCCTATATACTAAAACCATCAGAAAACATTACATCTTTCTGAATCCTAGATTTGACGTTTACACCTTATAAAACTTTTTCATAATACATGCCAGGCACTGCGAAAGCAGTTGCCTGGCATCCTCCCAGTTTCTTGTTCTTCCAGTTTTTTCCTATATTCCTCTAATTTTCATGCCTTATTGAACTCTAAGTGTCTTATATATATACTCCTTATATTTATCTGCATATAGCTTACTGCAAATATACACGTTCGGCTCCTTTCCGGTCACATTTGTCTTATCGACGACAACTGCGCCGTAATTGAGTCCAGCTGATATATCTACTTCGCAGTAATACTTGTCACATTGCCTGATACATTCCTGATGTAATGCTGCTGTCATTGCTGCCGGATCTGCCATATCTAGATAAGGCGCGCCAAAACGGTGCTTATTCAACTCAATAAGATCCTTGTTGCAGTCGATAGCAAACTTACCAAGCTTACTACCTTTACGGCTTTTCTCGATCTCTTCCGGATTTAACATACAATCCCCAAGACACGCATCCCAGCCAACAAATGTGATACTCTCAAGACCAGATTCTACTAGAATCGCAGCCGCTTCCGCATCCTGCCAGATATTAAATTCTGCAAGCGGAGAGACATTCCCATCTCCAAGTCCGGCAGAACCCATGCATACAATCCTGCCCGCCTTCTGCATCGCCTCGTAATCCATGCGGATTGCAAGCGCCAGATTCGTAAGAGGTCCCAGTGCGATAATATCAATCTCGCCTGGCTCGCTTGCCCGCAGCGCCTCTAACATCTTAACAACACCATATCCCTCGGAGACTTTTAATCTCTGCGGGACGAGCCCAATATCTCCCATTCCATCATGTCCATGTGTCTCATAAGCAAACGCCAGTTTCTTTAACAGCATCTTTTCGCACCCTAGATATACTGGCGGCTCATAGGTATCTGCATACTCAATGGTTGTCAGTGTATTGGCGGCAGCCTGCTTCGCCGGGACATTGCCCGATACAGTCGTGATAAGCAAAATCTCATACGCCGGGTCATTCAGGGCCATCGCAATTGCCATCGCGTCATCAGAACCACAATCAGTATCAATCATTATCTTCTTTTGCATTGTTTCTCTCTTCTCTACTTTTTTATTTTCTTTCTTTTTTCTTATCTGCCGCAATCAAAAACTTGATCGCATCACAAGCTAGTTCAATCGTATGGTCATTCATACTTCCATAAGCCATGATCGCTCCGGCTCTGACTCGCCGGATCGAAGATATGACAAATAACGCTGCTGTTTCCATCTCAGAAGCCATGACTCCGCTCTTCTCCCATGCTTCCCATCTCTGATGCAATCTTGCACTATTCGGCATACTGTCCGGATCATGCTGCCCATAGAAAGAATCCTTTGACTGTGCGATACCCTCTGCGAACTTATATCCCTTCTCTTCACATGCACGCGACAGCGCATCTGTCACGTGCCGGTCCGCCATCGCCGGATACTCGATCGGCACATAATGCACTGTTGTCCCCTCATCTCTCACAGCGCCTGTGATGATCACGCCTTCCAGGCTCTCATCATAGCTTTCGGGACACACTCTGCCGCAAGTCCCCACACGGATAAATGTATCTGCCCCACAGTGGATCAACTCTTCAAGCGCAATCGCTGTGGATGGACACCCCATGCCGGTACTTGTAACCGATACCTTCTCCCCATTCAATGTTCCTGTCCATGTCTTGTGCTCACGGTTATGTGCTATAAGCTTCGGATCATCGAACATCTGAGCAATCTTATCGGTACGGAACGGATCTCCCGGCAAGAGCACATATTTCCCTATATCTCCTTTTCCACATTGAATATGATACTGCTTTCCCTCTTCATCTAATACTTCCTTACTCTGTACTGACATTAAGCAACCTCTCTTTCTGTCATATTGAACCGTAACACAGCTGTTGCGGCAATTGTAATCACAATCATAAGTATGGCATAATCGAAGGATACTCTGACACCAAACCTTGCCACAAGCGCTCCTGTAATCATAGGAGTGATAATATCAGAGCCTCCTCCTACTGTAGCGATCAGCGAACTCACCCTGCTGATATGTTCATGGTCGATTCTTGTCGCAATCGTTACGATGACACTAAACAGCACTCCCAGGAAAAAACCTGCAATTGCCACTCCTACAAAATACATTTGTGTTGTATTGATAAGAAGCATCAAGACAAGCGCTGCAAGCGCAAACACATGATTAAAAAACAACACATTCTGCTCTGATATTTTCCTGAGTATCAGGACAAATGTCAGTGAGCCCACAAAGCATCCTACATTATAAGCAGTCAGCATAAAGGCCGCTGTTGACGAAGCGATCCCAAGGCTCTCCGCAAAGCTTGAAATGTACATCATCAGCGTATTGACGATTGCACTGTAGGTAATGCATATGATGAGGATCGCCCCATATGCCATCGCTCTGTTCTTCACATACAGAGGATTTACCTTCTCCCTAGCCTGCTCTTCTCCCTCTGCTCCTCTGTCATACTTCACAAATGGAATACACAGCAGCATGACAATCGGCACAATCAGCAATATATAATACGAATAATAAAATGGAAGTTTCCCTGACAGCATCACACCAACTAGAAACGGTGTCGCAAAATTGCCAAGCCCAAGAAACGCCTGCCCCGCACTCATAGAACCTGCATAATGCTTCGGAAAGACCCCGCTTAAGAGCACCGGGCATACCGTATCCTGGGCTCCCATCCCCACGCCTCCAAGAAATGCAAATGCCATTCCTGCATAGTAGTTGACGATCGTAGGAATCCCAAATAAAAAAGCCGCAATCAGAACCGTCCCATATGCCAGTACCTTCATCGGGCCAAGCTTTTCCACCATCCGGCCTGTCATATACACTGTGGAAACTCTTCCAAGCGCATAGGCTGAACTAAACAGCACAATCTTATCAAGATGCATGTCATACATTTTCACTAAATGAGGTAGACTGCTGCCTACAACGATACAAGCTGCCCCGGTCAAGAAATACATCGCAAACGCTAAAAATGCGATCAGTTTGTCGTTTTTCTGCATGTCTGTTTCCTGCTCATAATCTCTTCCAGCGCTCCGTCAATATCAATGACCTTGCTCTCGATACCAAGCGCCCTGCACACTCTGCTCACATATGGCTGCTTAAGCATCGCACGATCCAGAGATTCAAAATCCCAAAAGATTTCTCTCGGCGTTCCAGAACGCACAATCTTCTTTTTCGCCATGACAATGACTCTGTCGAAGTTAGACGCGACGAAATCCATATCATGTGAAATCGTGATGACAGTCTTGCCCTGCTTATGGAGAGTCTCCAGGATAGCCCTGAGTCTCTGGTTTCCCTTGGTATCTTGTCCTGCCGTAGGTTCATCAAAGATCAGTATCTCCGTTTCCATCGCAATCACTGCCGCAATCGTTACGAACTTGCGCATAGACAACGGAAGATTCAGCGGATTCTCATCCTTATATGCATCCATTCCAGTTATCTCCAAAGCTTCTTTTACACGTCCATCCTCTTCCTCCATGCTAAGCTTCATCGTCTTAGGGCCATAACGTACTTCTCCCTCCACTGTCGAATGAAAGATCTGGTCATCCGGATTCTGGAATACATAACCGACGACCCTGGACACCTGTGCAGTCGTGTAATCCTTCGTATTCATATCGCCAACGAGGACATCACCCAGCGTAGGCTTGAGAAGGCCATTCATCATCTTGACAGTCGTCGTCTTGCCGGCGCCGTTCTGCCCAATAATTGCCACATTCTCTCCAGCCTTAATCTCCATATTAATATCATCTACTGCCAAGAAGCCTCCCGGATAGGAAAAACTCACATCTTTTAATACTAAATCGCTCAATTATTGATCCCTCGCTTTCAATGCTTTGGCAATCACCTCTACCGCCTGTCTCTCAGTTACCGGAATTGCAGAGAGCTTAAGTCCCTTCTCCTTAAGCCTGCTTCCCAATACCGCTACCTGCGGCAGTGCCACGCCTTGCTCTAATAGGGATATATCCGACAGCACCTCTCTTTTGTCTCCCTTCTTGATCATAGCGCCGTCCTTAAATACGAGTACCTCATCCGCATATTCTGCAATCATGTCAATCTTATGCTCAACGAGGATGATCGTCTTATGCTTCTCCTTCATTTTCTTGATGATTTCAAATACGCTCTCTGTCCCCTCAGGATCCAGCTGACTGGTAGGTTCATCTATAATCAGTATATCCGGCTCGAGTACAATAACGGATGCCAGAGCCACCCTTTGCATTTGTCCGCCGGATAACTCAAAGGGGTTCTTATCTTCCAGCGCCTCGATATTCGTCATTCTCATCACATTGATCACGCGGCGCTCAATCTCCTCAATCGGTACTCCGAAGTTCTCCAAGCCATAGGCGACCTCTTCAAATACTGTATCCTTGACACCGCTGATCTGTGTAAATGGATTCTGGAAGACAAAGCCTATCTTTTCCGCCAGCTCGCCGCCGTACTCTGTAATATTTTTCCCTTCTACCAGCACTTCTCCCTGGAGCTCACCTTTATAAAAGCTCGGTGCAAATCCCCGGAGTACAGCACAAAGCGTCGTCTTTCCCGAACCATTTTCCCCAATGACGCCGTAGAACTTTCCTCTCTCAAGCTGAAGATTCAAATTCTTGATAGCAGGCTTCTTCGTGAGAGGATAAGAATATGTTACATTTTTACATTCCATTATAATATCCATAATGCAATCCTCCCGCCGATGACCAGAACAGTAACAATAATCGCTACTGCCTTGACAGTACCTTCTGCTCCGGATTTCTCGATATTAAACAGATGGGTTCTCTCACCCTGTATAGAGAACCCCCTCGCTTCAAGCGTAAGCACTCTCTCCTCTGACCCGATCACAGCTCCCAGAATGAGAGGAACAATTGTCGGAAAGAACGCCTTAGCACGCACGATCATATTTCCTTCCGTCTCTACCCCTCTTGCCCGCTGTGCATCCATGACTGTCTTGCTGTTCTCGCTCAAAATATTGATCATCTGCAAGCTGGAAGTAAATACATATGTAGCCTTATGGTTCATGCCAGACTCTTCGAGGGCACGTGAAATCTCCTTGTTCTCTGTTGTCTGGAAGAACCATACGAAAATACCTGCAACATCCATAATCATAAACGAGAGGTAAATCGCTGTCTTTAATCCCTGTTCACAGATCCTGAGAAAGCCAAATCTTACGATCACTTCTCCCCCGGGAACTATAAATGTCTGTACTACAAAAATCACAACCGCGATAAACGTAACCGCTTTGAATGCCTTCCGGCACTTTGCAAACACTCCGCTCGCCGCGCAAAGCGCCAGCACAATCAAAAACCACGGAATAATCGCCAGGGATAAGTTATACTTTGTTATATGGACAGAACCTACTACGAATGTACATATACTGTACAGGATAACTACCAAAAACTTGACAGCCGGATGAAGCCCAGCTAACTTATTTGTCTTACGTAATTGTATTTTTTCTATATATGATTGTTCCATATTGTCCTCTTTATGTAAATCATATCACTTATTCTTCATGTATGTCTGAACCCGCACAAAGCATGAAATCTCATATTGCTCCAAAGGGTATGCATTTTAGAGAGCCATTCGGAGGGCAATGGCTACTTGTTCTCTTTGATATAATTGCTTCCACATCCGAACTTAACAAGCGTTCTAGGCGGAATGACCTTGATTACCAAAATGCTAATCGCAACAGAAATAATACGGTCCAGTAATGTAAAGATACCCTCTGTTCCTATAACGGCTGCCCAGATGTTTGCTCCTGCCGCCATAGCTGTTGCTGTGATGAGAGAACTTCCGCTTCCTGTGACTCCTCCATATACCAATACCACAATCGGTGCTTCTGTAATAACCGATATGATGCCCATGATCACTGTAGAGATGAGGGACTTCCACCAATTGCCGAACATATTCTTTCTGGCAAGGAAACCTACTACAAGACCAACGATAACATTGATCGGCAAAAATGCAAAGTTTACTGGATTTGTAATACCCGTTACAACATTGGTAAGAGCCCCTGTCACTGCTCCAACCCACGGTCCACAGAGCATAGATGCGAAAATAGTTCCAATAGTATCTAAGTACATTGGCAATTTCAAAATAGATGCCAGCTGTCCACCGACAAAGTTCACTGCTACCCCTACTGGCATAATCAGTATTGCCAGCATCGAAAAATCTTCCTTAATTGAATATTTCTTTTTTTCCATTCCTTTGTTCCTCCTGTCCTTTTTGATTCACAAACTGCCTGTTTCTTCTCATTCCCCTCACTGGCTTCTCTAAAACAACAGCATCGTCATTGGTCTTTAAATACTTTGAATATTTTCCCACAACAACAAATTATGCTTGAAGTTATCATATCATAGTTTTATACTTATCAAAATGACAATTGTCATTTTTTTTCGCCACGATTACTATAAAATGGAGGCAGTATAGAAACGATATG
>CAZNXL010000094.1:0-7233 GCA_964577075.1 uncultured Dorea sp.
TGCGGAGGAAGGGATCGACCTTACTCTGGTCACTGGTTTTGGCGCCGATAAGACTATGACCGCCGTTATCTCCGGAAGCGCCGATATAGGTTTTATGGGTTCAGAGGCTTCTATCTATACCTACAATGAAGGGGCCAATGATCATGTTGTAAATTTCGCACAGCTTACCCAGCGTGCCGGGAACTTCCTGGTGGCCCGTGAAGAGACGCCTGATTTTAAGTGGGAAGATCTAAAAGGGAAAGAAGTTCTTGGAGGCAGAAAAGGTGGAATGCCGGAGATGGTCTTTGAGTATATTCTGAAGCAGAATGGCATCAATCCGGCGAAGGATGTTAAGATAGATCAGAGTATTGATTTCGGCTCTACTGCAGCCGCATTTTCCAGCGGGCAGGGAGATTTCAGTGTTGAATTTGAACCATCTGCAACCGCCCTTGAAAAAGAGGGTGACGGCTATGTTGTAGCGTCACTTGGAACAGACAGCGGTTATGTTCCGTATACTGCATTTTCAGCGAAACAGAGTTATATTGAAAAAAATCCGGAAGTAATCCAGGGATTTACCAATGCGCTTCAAAAGGGTATGGATTATGTACAGTCCCATAAACCCGACGAGATCGCATCGGTCATTGCACCTCAGTTTAAGGAAACGGATTCTGATACGATCACAACAATTGTGACACGCTATTATGAGCAGGATACGTGGAAAGAGAATCTTGTACTTGAAAAAGAAAGCTTTGGACTTCTGCAGGATATTTTGGAAGAAGCAGGAGAACTTGATAAAAGAGCTCCATATGATGAACTGGTGACAACAGAATTTGCCAAAAAGGCGGCGGAATAGCCGTTTAAACAAAATTGGGAAGTTGTAAACATTTCCCTGCGTTTCTAAAAAAAACAGCACCTTTTAAAAGGGTGCTGTTTTTAAAATAAAACGAAACTTCTAAACAACATTCCAGGCTTTCGAATCGGAATCACGCAATCGAACATACGTCTGATTACCTTCTTGATTACTTCTTGATTTTGAACGTCTGGAAAGCCCGTAAATCAAGGGTTTGAGATTGGAGCATACGGGACTCGAACCCGTGGCCTCAACAATGCGAATGTTGCGCGCTCCCAGCTGCGCTAATGCCCCGTCGAAATAAAGAGCAGATAACGGGAGTCGAACCCGCCTCTCCGGCTTGGGAAGCCAGTGTTCTACCGATGAACCATATCTGCACGTTAATTATTATAACACTTTGGAAAAGAATTGCAAGGAGTGTTATAATAGTTATTGGAATAAATTTTTTATAAATTAAAAAAATGGTTTGAAAAAATGAAACAGGAGGAGCAACTGGTGCGATTTTTTCATTTATCGGATTTGCATATCGGGAAACAGCTTTATCATTATAGCTTGAGAGAAGAGCAGACTCAGGTTCTGGATGAGATTGTGGAACAGGCAAAAACACTTCATCCGGATGCCATATTGATCGCCGGAGATATCTACGATAAATCCGTTCCCTCTGCGGAAGCGGTAACGATTTTTGACGATTTTCTTACGAAACTTTCACAGATCATACCGGCTATTCCGGTTTTGATCATCAGCGGGAACCATGACAGCGCACAGCGGTTGAGATACGCTGCGGGAATATTGAGAAGGCATCAGATCTATGTTGCGAGTCATGCGCCTCGAACGGCAGATGAGTCAATAGAGCGAGTAACATTTACTGATGAATACGGGGAAGTGGATGTGTATATGCTGCCATTTTTGAAGCCTTCCTATGTAAGAGACGTATTTGGAGATGATGCTCCGGACAGCTACAGCGGTGCTGTGGCGGGATTAATTAAGCGGGAAGAAATAGATTTTGAAAATAGAAGAAATATACTTATGTCTCATCAGTTTTATACGGGGGTACATGCTCCGGAAGTTTGTGATTCTGAGACGATCAGCGTAGGTGGAATTGATAATGTGGATATATCCGCAGTGGAAAATTTTGATTATGTGGCTCTGGGACATCTTCACGGAAGACAGCGCGTGGGACAGGCTCATATCAGATATTGCGGAACGCCTTTAAAGTATTCCGTCAGTGAGGCAGACCATAAAAAATGTCTTACGATGGTTACATTAAAAGAAAAGGGAACCAAGCCGGAGATTACTAAACTGCCGTTATCAGTTATACGGGATGTAAAACGGAAAAGGGGAACTCTTTCGGAGATTATGTCTAAAGTGAACGAGAAGGAAAAGGATGATTATGTCAGTATTACGCTGACAGATGAGATTGAGCCTTATCAGCCAAAAAAACAGCTTCAGTCAGTGTATTCCCATATTTTAGAAGTGCGGATCGACAATACGAGAACAAGAAATAAGTTGTTGGAATTTGAGATGGAAGAAATAGCGAAAGATCCATTAGAGGCGTTCTGTGATTTTTACAGGGAGATCCAGGGGAAGGAGATCGATGAGGAAGAGCGTGCTTTTATGATGAAAATAATGGAAGAGATAAAGGAGGATTAGCAATGCGTCCGTTGATGTTAGTTATGTCTGCCTTCGGCTCCTATGCTAAAAAAACAGAAATAGACTTTTCTAATGTCTCTCAGGGATTATTTTTAATTACCGGAGATACAGGTGCGGGAAAGACGACAATCTTTGATGCAATCACTTATGCCCTGTACGGGCAGACCAGCGGCGGCAAGCGTGACGGTAATATGATGCGCAGCCAATATGCATCCGGGGAGACGGATACGTATGTTGAGTATACATTTTCTTATCAGAATCAAGAGTATAAAATCCGGAGAAATCCGGAATATCTGCGTTTGGGAAAACGAAAGAACGCCGATGGTACTCCAAGATATGTAAAAGAGTTATCGAAAGTGGAGCTTACGCTTCCGGACGGAAAAGTATATGCTGGGAAAAAGAAAGAGACGGATCAGAAGATCGTAGAGATCATGGGAATGGATGCGGAACAGTTTACGCAGATTGCTATGATCGCACAGGGCGATTTTCTGAAACTTCTTCATGCGCAGTCCCGGGAGCGAAAAGTAATTTTTTCAAAGATATTTAAGACGAGATATTATTATCTTGTGCAGGAAGAGATAAAAAAACAGGCGTCATATGCCTACGGACAGATGCAGGATAATATCAGGGACTGCAAACGGGAGATGGAGCATGTGGAGGCTGGTGATAATGAAGAGTGGAGAGAACTTCTTGATCTTGAATTTCCTCCGCGTCAGGAGATTATGGGGGTATTAGAACATATCATTTCTGAAACTGCGGAAAAGGAAAAGGGACTTGCAAGGGAATCGGAGCGTTTGCAGGGACAGGCAGACAGGCTTATCGGAGAGATCCGGCAGGGAGAGACGGTGAATAAGTTATTTGCGGAGCTTGAGAAAGTGGAAACAGAGCAGAAGGCTCTGGAGTCACAGAAGGAAAAAAGAGAAGCTGAAAAACAGCGTATCAACAGGCTCAGGCAGGCAAAGGAAATATTACCCGCAAAGGAAAGAAAGCAAAAAGCGATAAAAGAAGAAGTCTATTCAATGGATTTGATACGGACGCTGGAAAACGCACGTGTACAAGCTGATGAAAATACCAAAGAAAAAAAAGCGGAGAAAGAAAGGAAAAACAGAATAGTAGAGGAGACCGAGCCGGGATTGTCAAGCGAGGTTATTTTACTGAAGAGAGCGTTAGGTCAGTATGAGATTATCGGAGAATTAGAGAAAAATCTGGATATTTCAAGAGCACAGTATGAAAAGGAAAAGAGCCAATATGAGCAGAATCTTCGTACTCTTGAGGAACTCCGCACAGAAAAAAAGAAAACGGATGAGCAGAAGACTTTATATGAAGGATGCGAAAAACGTGCAGTTGAGCTTGGAATGATTATGGAGCAGGAAGGCGCGCGGCTGGAGGAAGCGAGAGAACTTTTAAGACGTATGAAAGCTCTGGGGCAGCTGGCAAAAGAATGTAAAGATCTTGGAAGGAGGGTAGCGGAAAGTCAAAGACATTATCATCAGGCGGCGTTTGATTATGAGAAAAAGTATGAGGAGTTTTTAAGTGAGCAGGCGGGGATTCTGGCGTCAAACCTTCAGGAAGGGGCGGCATGTCCTGTCTGCGGTTCAACAATGCATCCCCGGTTAAGACAACTGAGCGAAACGGCGCCTGCACAACAGGAGGTTGAAGCGGCGAAACAACAGAGAGATCATGCGGAACAAGCGCGCGAGGAGATCGCAGGACAATACCAGAAAAAGAGCAATCAATATCAGTCTGAACGTACTCTTTTCGAGTATGCTTATAAAAAAATGACGGGAAATGTACCTGATGGAGGGGCGAATGGTGAGGAGACTGATCTGGAATCTGAAATCAGGACATTTATCGCGTCTATGGAAGAAAAGAATACAGAGACGATTTCGCAATTAAAAGAGGCGAGAGAAGGAGAAAAAACATATTATAATGCCAGAAAAAGACTTAAGGAACTGGAAGAGAGGGAAAGTATTCTCAGCAAGGGGAACGAAGAAATTGAAAGAAAAGTGCAAGAGTTTTTTCATGTATACCAAAAAGCACATACGGAATTGGCTTTGTCTAAAAAAGATATTCCTTACCCTACGAAGGAAGAAGCACAGGCAAAGATAAAAAAAGCAGAAAGAGAGATCTCCGGACTGAGAAGAGAAGCTGAAAAAGCAATAGAAGACTATCACGGTGCAATAGAAAATCTTCGGGAGACAGAAGGAAAACTGAAAAATGAGAGACTCCGATATGAGTATCTGAAAGAGGTGTCTGCAAAAGCAGATCAGAAATTTAAGAGCGCTTTAGAGCAATATGACTTTACAGAAGAGGAATTAAAAGACTGTGAACATGCGGAGGAGGAATTGGAGAAGATAGAAAAATCCCTGAAATCATATGAAATCAGGAAAGCCGAGACGGCAAGTATCAGAGAGACTCTGGAAAACCAGACAAGAAACAGAAAACAAGTTGATACAGCCAGGTTGAAAGAACAGTCAGAGGAGATTGAGATAGAGCTCAGTAATATGAAGAAAGAGCAGATGCATCTATATAGTATCAGCCGGAAGAACCGCGAAGCCAGGGACCATCTCAGCGGGTTTTATGAAAAGGAAGAAGACTTGAGAAAGAGGTATGAGATGCTTAATCATCTGAACCGTACAGCCAACGGTACTTTGAACGGTTCAGTAAAACTTGATTTTGAAACTTATGTGCAGAGACAATATTTTAAGCAGATTCTCCATGCGGCGAACCAGAGGCTTATTAAGATGACCGACGGCGAGTTCATTCTGCAGTGCAGGGATATTAAAGACCTTGCGGGGCAGGGACAGGCGGGCCTTGACATAGATGTGTGTCATCTGGTAAGCAATACAGTCCGGGATGTAAAGACATTGTCCGGCGGCGAGTCATTCATGGCGTCTCTGGCTATGGCGCTGGGACTTGCAGACATTGTACAAAATATGACAGGCGGGATCAGACTGGATACAATGTTTGTGGATGAAGGTTTCGGATCATTGGACGATATGGCGAGGGAGCAGGCGGTCAAAGTGCTTTTAGAACTTGCCGGAGCTGACAGAGTTGTAGGAATTATCTCTCATGTAAATGAATTAAAAGAACAGATTGACGTAAAGCTTGTAGTTACCAGATCCCAGAACGGGAGCAGCGCAGAGTGGACGGTTTCATAGTTTGAAAAAAATCCCTGTGGTATTCTGCAGCCTGAAAGATTATTTTATCAGGTTTGCACAGATATCACAGGGATTTTTTGTTTCCAGGCATTCCTTTTCGCACTATATTAACCCTGATATTTTAATGCAGCTTCTATGAATCCCTTAAACAGAGGATGCGGCCTGTTTGGACGGGATTTAAGCTCCGGGTGCGCCTGCGTTGCGATGAACCATGGATGTTCCGGGATCTCGATCATCTCCACGATCCTTCCGTCCGGAGACAATCCGGACAGTTTCATCCCATGTTCAGTCAGGGCATCGCGGAAATCATTGTTGACCTCATAGCGGTGGCGGTGGCGTTCTTCAATGTGTTCTACGCCGTACATCTGGTAAGCTTTGGAAGTCTTGTCCAGCACGCATGGGTAGGAACCGAGCCGCAGAGTACCGCCGATATTTTCAATACCGATCTGGTCCGGCATAATATGGATGACCGGATGTGTTGTGTTTGGATCAAGTTCAGCGCTGTGGGCATCGTTATAGCCGATAACGTTTCGGGAAAATTCTACGATCGATAACTGCATACCGAGACACAGGCCAAGGAAAGGGATCTTATGCGTACGCGCGTAGCAGATAGCCTGAATTTTTCCATCAATGCCACGTTTCCCGAATCCGCCCGGTACAAGGATACCGCTGACGTCACCAAAAATCTCAGCAACATTTTCTTCTGTGACCATTTCAGAATCCACCCATTTGATATTTACCGTGGCGTGACTGAAGATACCGCCATGTTTCAAGGCTTCTACCACACTGATATAAGCATCGTGAAGCTGGATATACTTTCCAACAAGAGCTACTGTGACTTCTGTAGTTGGATTTTTTAAATATTCAACCATCTCTGTCCAATCTTTCAGATCCGGTTCCGGACATTCAAGGTTCAGACATTCGCAGACAACGCCTGCAAGGTTTTCTTTTTCCATGGCAAGGGGCGCTTCGTACAAATATTCAACATCAAGATTCTGAAGCACGTGGTTCGATGGAACATTACAAAACAAAGCAATCTTGTCCTTTATTCCGGTATTTAAAGGGTATTCGGAACGGCATACTAAAATGTCAGGCTGGATCCCCATACCCTGAAGATCTTTGACGCTGGCTTGTGTAGGCTTGGTCTTCATCTCCTGGGAAGCGCGAAGATAAGGGATCAGGGTTACGTGTATCAGGACAACATTTTGTTTTCCCTTTTCATGTTGAAACTGGCGGATAGCTTCAAGGAAAGGCTGGCTTTCGATATCGCCGACGGTTCCCCCTACTTCGATGATGGCGATTTCCGTATTCTCAGCGGCAGGATTGCGATGAAAACGATCCTTGATCTCATTGGTAATGTGGGGGATCACCTGTACGGTCCCTCCGCCAAAATCACCCCGGCGTTCTTTCTGAAGAACAGACCAGTAGATCTGACCGGTTGTAACATTCGAGTTTTTCGTCAGACTCTCATCGATAAATCTTTCGTAGTGCCCCAGGTCCAGGTCTGTTTCAGCGCCATCGTCCGTGACAAATACTTCCCCATGTTGAACCGGATTCATGGTTCCCGGATCAATATTGATATAAGGATCGAAT
>CAZNXL010000095.1:0-7217 GCA_964577075.1 uncultured Dorea sp.
TGAAAATTATCAGAAAAATAGCTCAAAAACAAAAGCGTGTCGAAAGAGAAAAATTAGCAAAAAAAGGCTTGCATTTTTAAGAGCGATATTATATAATAACACTTGCGTTACAAAAGAAGCGTGGATTTTTATCTTGTGCGCGATTAGCTCAGCTGGCAGAGCACCTGACTCTTAATCAGGGTGTCCAGGGTTCGAACCCCTGATCGCGCAGGCAATCACTGTTTTTGGAACCGATGGAGTTCCGGGGACGGTGATTTTTTTGCCGCCAGGTATACAATAAAAGTCTAAAATCCTGAGATGCCGGCAAACCATAGATGAATGAATAATCAGATAATTATCGAAAATTAAAACAAAATATTACAAATTTATAAATTTTAAAAATAAAATTTAAAAAAACATATTGACAAACACAAAGTTGTGTGTTAACATTTAACCATCAGATAACGGACAGGAATCTCAGGATAGACGCGAGCTATCAATGATTTCCCGTTAGGATGATCAACACAGGTGTTGAAAAGGTAGTTTAAGTTTATGAAAGGAAGGTACGGACCACCAAAAGCGTAAACGAAAAAAGGAAAAGAAATTAACAGAAAGAGGAAAATCCAATGGATAACGGAACATGGTAAAGGCAGATGCTGGACGATAAATCGCATCTGCCTTTACCATTGCGTGTCTGCTCTTTTGGAGAACCACAAATTTTTCCATGAACCGCGCTGTTGGATAGAAGAGGGAAGGAACGTCATACCGGGGGAGGCCTGATAACTCTGCTGACAGGGTATCTTCCTTTGGGAGCGGTCATGATTGCTCTTTTCGCAGTTCCGGCCGCATTTCTTTGTAAAGGCGCGGAGGCCGGAATATGCATGACGGCGTTCCTGTTTTTGATGATCTCCCGACATTTTCGGGGACTGAAGCGCATGACAGAAAAAAAAGAAAAGCGTTTTTTTTGCAGGTAAAGGAGAACAATATGGCGAATTTTACGGAAAAACTTATTATGCAGACCTTTGAAGAGATGCTGGAGGAGTCCCCTTTCAATAAGATCACGGTGTCTGCGCTGACAGGCAGGTGCGAGATCAGTTCCAACACTTTTTATTATCATTATAAAGATATTTTTGACCTGCTGGAAAAGTTTCTGCTTCGAAAGAGCGACCGGCTCCAGGAAGAGATCGAAGGTATGAGCGACTGGGCGGATCAGTTAAAGTTCATCCTGCACAGGATCCGCAAGGATGCAAAACTGATCAGACACATTCACAATTCCGTCCCTCAAGAGCGGTTGGAAAATTTTATCTTCACCACGGTGGAGGAACGATTTTATGCATACATAAAGCAATACGCGGATGCAGACGTCCTGTCTATGAAAAATTTCAAACAAATATCGGATTTGTGCTGTTTTTCGATCATTGGGTACATTTTCAGATTTTTCTGGAGCGATATGAAAAATGACGTGGATACGGACGTGGACAATATGAAGCAGGCCATTGACGATCTTCTTGACTTTATCCGAAATAAGAACTCTGCAGACGGGATGTAGGACGTCCCGGCCTTTTCTGGCGCGAAACCGCAGTTTTGCGCACATTTCATTTATCTCTCAAATTTGAGCAAATCTGTCGTTTTCTCCGAAATCGGAGAAAACTCTGCTTTTCCCAGTTGGATTCTTCTCCCGCAGCGAATACAATGCTTGAAAGTTTAGGAGTAAGCATGGATCAAAGTATCTGAAAGCGGTGAGAACAAATGAGTGTTTCAACGACAGTGAAGAAATCAGGAATAGAACAGATGGTGAAATATCTGTACAAAGACCCGGAGAAGAACCTGCGGAAGCTGATGGACTGGGCGGACAGATTCAGCGGAGGCCAGTTAGAAAAGCAGCGCAGCTATATCAGGCATGCGATCGAAGACCCTGACGATCCTTATTATGATTTTATCCGCCATATTATCCGGAATGTTGACAGGGACGTCTTAATAACGACAGCCGTGAATTTCTTTATCAATGAAAATCTGACAGGCTGGCGCAGACAGGAGGAAAACCGGGAAAAGTACGGCTGCAATATCCCCTGGACGATCCTGCTGGATCCCACAAGCGCCTGCAATCTGCATTGCAGCGGTTGCTGGGCGGCGGAGTATGGGAACCGTCTCAATCTGACTTATGAGGAGATTGACGGGATCATCAGGCAGGGCAAGGAGCTGGGGGTCTATTTTTATATCTACACGGGCGGAGAACCGCTGGTGCGCAAAAAGGATCTGATTCGTCTCTGCGAAGAGCATGACGACTGCGTATTTTTATCCTTCACAAACGGAACTCTCATTGATGAAACATTCGCCGACGAGATGCTGCGCGTGAAGAACTTCATCCCCGCGATCTCCCTCGAGGGTGATGAGAAGGATACGGATTCCCGCCGGGGAAAAGGCGTCTATCAGAAAGCCCGCAAGGCGATGGAGCTTTTGAAGGAGCGCAGGCTGATCTACGGGATCTCCTCCTGCTATACCAGCGTCAACTACCGCTCTCTTACCTCGGATGAATATTATCAGAGTCTCATTGATATGGGGGCATATTTTATCTGGTACTTCCATTATATGCCTGTGGGAAACGACGCAGTCCCCGAACTGCTGCTGAGTCCCGAACAGCGCGAATACGTGTACCGCCGTATCCGCAAGCTCCGTACCGAGAAGCCCTTGTTTGCGGTGGATTTTCAAAATGACGGGGAATATATCGGCGGCTGCATCGCGGGCGGCAGACGGTATCTGCACATCAACGCCAACGGGGACGCGGATCCCTGTGTGTTTATCCACTACTCTGATTCGAATATCAGAGAGCGCTCGCTGCTGGAGGTACTTCAAAGCCCTCTCTTCATGGCTTATCATGATAATATGCCATTCAATGACAATATGCTGCGCCCGTGTCCGATGCTGGAAAATCCGGAGATGATCGAGAAGATGGTCAAAGAGACCGGCGCACACTCCACAGATCCCATGTCTCCGGAAAGTGTCGAGCATCTGTGCTCCAAAACCTGTGAATATGCGAAATGCTGGAAGCCAAAGGCGGATGAGCTTTGGAAGGCCGAAGTCGTAAGACGCCCGGAGCTTGCCGGAATCGCTGAGCGCGAACGGGAAAGATATAAAAAGCGTACTTGATATCATCATGTCCATATGGTAAAATGTTTAAAATTAAAGCATTTACTTGGAAAGCAGGTGCGCGGGATGGACGGACAATTGGAGATCGCATTAAAAGGCGGGGATTTCAAGCATCTGATGGAAAGCCGGTTTTCTGTAATAAAAAAGGAATATCATCTAAAAAAAGTAGATATTGAAGTGTTGTATTATCTGTCAGGGTGCACGGGGGAAAATACACCGACAGACATTTACCGGAAACTGAAGCTGAACCGCGGGCATGTATCACAGGCCATCGATTACCTGTACCGCAGGGGACTGATCACTGCGGTACCGGATCAGCATGACCGCAGATATATGCATTATCTGGTCAGCGACAGCGCAGAAGTCATTATAGCAAAGATCACGGAGATTAAAAGGGAGCTGGATCAGCAGATTTTCAGAGGGATCTCACAGGAGGAAATAGACGCTTACCAGAAAACAGCGGAGAAGATCTTCAGGAATATCCGGGAGATGATATGATCAGCAGGCGTGGTGCGGGCGGTAAAATGTAAAAAAAGTATAAAACCTATTGACAAAGCAGGTGGGATGACGCATAATACTTTAAAATTAAACAATTTAAAAATAGCGCTTCCAGCGAAGCAAATTTTTTTAGCCAGACACTGGCACTCGTCACAAATGAGTGCTGACAAGGCGGAAAGGAAGGAAGATTATGAAGTTAAGACCATTAGGAGACAGAGTGATTTTAAAGCAGCAGGAAGCAGAGGAGCAGACCAAATCCGGAATTATCCTGCCTGACAGCGCAAAAGAAAAACCGCAGGCAGCAGTCGTGGTGGCTGTCGGACCCGGAAAAGAAGAAGACGGGCAAGTCGCCGCCATGCAGATAAAAGAGGGCGATAAAGTCATTTATTCCAGGTATGCAGGGACAGAGGTGAATGTGAATGAGGAGGAACTCATGATCGTGAGCCTGAATGATATTATCGCTATTGTAGAATAAACAACCGCGCCAGATAAGAAAGATCAGGAAAGAAGGAATGCGGACATGATGCAGGAAGGCATCATTGATCCGGTCAAGGTGACAAAGAGCGCGCTCCTGAATGCGGTCAGCGTATCCGCGACCCTATTGACGACGGAGGCTGCGGTCGCGGACATCAAGGAGAAAGAGCCCGCCGTGCCGGCAGGGAATCCGGAGATGGATTATTAATGGCAGTACGGACGTTCAGGGCAGGAGGCGCACCTCCAGAGGGAGATGATAGAAACCGGGCATGGCGGTTTGCATGAAGATCGCGGCATAAGGCTGAGCACAGCGGGATCATCCAAAGAAGAACAGAAAGGGTGAAAGAAATGGAAGGATCTAAAAAAGAAGGAAAATTGAAAACAATGGGTTTCCCGATCAGCAATAAGGAGAATGAAAAACGCAGGGCATTGATCCCGCAGGATGTTGCAAAAATGAAACATGCGGATCAGTTATTTCTGGAGGAAGGGTATGGGGCCGTCTTAGGTTATCCGGATCAGGATTACGAAGCCTGCGGGGCAAACATTGCCGCGCGGGAGAAGACTCTTGCCTGTGAGATTGTCTGTGAGCCGAAGATCGGCGATGCAGAATATTTAGACCGGTTAAAAGACCAGACCATTTTCGGATGGGTCCATCTGGTGCAGAACAGGGAGATCACGGAAAAGGTTGTCGCCGGAGGGCTGACGGTTTACGCATGGGAAGAGATGTTCTGCGAAGGAAGGCATTCCTTCTACCGGAACAATGAAATGGCAGGAGAGGCGGCTATCATGCACGCCTTTCTGTGTTATGGGGAGATGCCTTACAACGCCAACGTGGCAGTGATCGGCAGGGGGAATGCGGCGCGCGGCGCTATGCGGATCCTGAATTGTCTGGGAGCTCATGTTACGGTATATGACCGCAGGACGGAAAAACTGCTCAGACAGGAGATCGGTAAATATGATGTCATTGTCAATGCTCTGCTTTGGGACACCGGCAGAAAGGATCCGATCATTTACCGCGAGGATTTAAAAAGAATGAGGAAGAATTCTCTGATCATTGACGTCAGCTGCGACAGGGAAGGAGCGATCGAGACAAGCGTCCCGACCACATTGGAAGAGCCAACCTACTTAGTCGACGGCGTGATGCACTATGTGGTAGACCATACTCCCACACTGTTTTATAAGCCTGCAAGCGCGGCGATTTCCGCAGAGGTATGTAAATATGCAGATGAACTGATCGAAGATAAACCGGGAAAAGTCCTGGAAGCTGCGCTTGCTGTTGAACATGGAGTCCTCAAAGATCCCCGGCTTCAGGAGGATTAAGATGGAGGTAATGTGATGATATATATTCCTTGTTATGACCTTGTTATCCTTCCCGGGATTACTTATTATTTTGAGAGGGATTATTTTAAACAGCTTACGGATACAGATCCTGCAGAAGGGGAAGACGTCGTTCTTCTTATTTTGAAGGAGGCCGGGCAACAGGGCCCCGCGGAAGACCTGGATTTCCGTGAGATCGGAGTAACGGGCAGGATTACGGGCGCCGGCAGGAATAATGCCGTTGCGGTTACGACATCCGGGAGGGTGAGCCTGAAAAAGGAAAATGCCGCGGACGGGAGAGTTCAGATCACATACGAACCAAAGGCGGATATCGAGGATCTGGAGGAAGAGGAGGAGAACAGACGTTTCTCTAAGATACAGCAGAAGATGATCCAGGCAGTTGGCAGGTTCCAATGGGGGATCATGGCCAGAGGCTACATATTGAACTGGAACAAGCTGGACGAAATGGTCGCTTCCATTTCCGGATATCTGGGGATCACCAGTGAGGAAAAGTATGCGATGCTGGAAGCGGATAGCCGCGCCATCCGCTTTGAGAGGATGGAACACGCGGTGAAGACCTATCTGGAGATGTTCACGGTAAGCACAGAGGTGCAGGCGGAACAAAAGGAAGCGAGCGAACAGATATACAGGGAAGCAGCCTTAAAAAAGCAGATCGAGATCCTGCAGAAAAAACTGGATGAGATGCATCCGGAAAATATGACGGACATCCGAAAATTTGAAATGAAAATTGAAAAAGCCGGTATGAACAGTACCGCGGAAAAAGAGGCGCGAAAAGTCCTTGATAGAATGAAAAAAGAAGGGGAAAACAGTCATGAATACGGCATGCTTTATGATTATCTGGATTTTGTGACAGGCCTTTCCTGGAAGAAGGAACCCTATGCGCCTGTTGATCTCACGGAAGCGGCCCGGATCCTGGATGAGGATCACTTTGGGCTGCAGAAGGTAAAAAAACGGATCCTTCAGCAGCTGGCCGTGATCGAGCTGAATCGGAAGCAGTCCGGCTCTATTCTGCTTTTTGTCGGGCCTCCGGGAACCGGCAAGACAAGCATCGGGCAGAGCATTGCAAGAGCCTGTAAAAGGGAATATATCAGGATCAGCCTGGGCGGAGTGAGGGATGAAGCAGAGATTCGCGGGCACCGGAGAACCTATATAGGCGCTATGCCGGGCAGGATCATGGAGGGGATCAAACGAAGCGGCGTATCCAACCCGGTCGCTGTACTCGATGAAGTGGATAAACTGACCAAAGACTATAATGGAGATCCGGCCAGCGCGCTGCTGGAGGCGCTTGATCCGGAACAGAACTCCACATTTACCGACCACTATATGAACGTCCCTTATGATCTGTCGGACGTGCTGTTTATCTGCACGGCGAATTCTACAGATACGATACCGGAACCACTGCTTAATCGTATGGAAGTGATCCCGTTTCAGGGCTACACGGAGACTGAGAAGGTGAAGATCGCCCGGAAGCATCTGATCCCAAGATCGATGAAGCAGATGGGGATCCGATCGGAAAACCTGAAAATCACGGACGCTGCCTGTCACAGCCTGATTGCAGATTATACGATGGAGGCCGGAGTACGGGGACTGAAAAAGGAGATTGACAAGCTGTGCAGGAGCGCTGCGGTGAAACTTGTGAAAGGAGAACAGAGATCGCTTAAGATCAGCCCGAAGCAGCTCAGGAAATTCTTAGATGAAAGACCGGTCGTCCACGAGCATATCCTGGAGGAAAAACAGCCCGGGATCGTCACGGGGCTTGCATGGACGCAGGCGGGCGGAGA
>CAZNXL010000096.1:0-7198 GCA_964577075.1 uncultured Dorea sp.
GAATATTAATAGAAACCGGACATCCCTTAACGCACTGGGCATTCTTGCAGCTTAAGCACCGGGAAGCCTCTTCCATAGCCTCTTCTTTATTATATCCATAACAAACTTCTTCAAAGTTCGTAGCTCTTACCTTTGGATCCTGCTCTCTGACAGGTATTCTCTTTAATACATCAGCCATTAGTTGTCACCTCCACAATTGCCGCAACCACCGTGGTGGGTGTCGCCTTCTTGTAATTTCAGCATAGCACGTCCTTCTGCAGTCTTGTACATCTGCTGCCTCTTCATCGCATTGTCAAAATCAACAAGATGTCCGTCAAACTCAGGACCATCTACACATGCAAACTTCACTTCTCCGCCTACGAGCAGACGACAGGCGCCGCACATACCAGTTCCGTCTACCATGATCGGATTCATGCTGACAATCGTTGGGATTCCGAGCTTTTTCGTCATCAAACATGTAAATTTCATCATGATCATCGGTCCGATTGCTACGCAGACATCGTATTTATTTCCTTTTTCAACCAATTCTTCGATCATGGTTGTAACCATACCTGCATGTCCGTATGTTCCATCATCTGTACACGGATAATAATTTCCCGCAACCGCTTCCATCTCTTTCTCAAGGATCAAAAGATCTTTTGTCTTAGATCCGATGATGATATCTACATCAATTCCGTGCTCCTTCATCCACTTGGCCTGAGGATATACAGGCGCTGCGCCGACACCGCCGCCAACGAACAAAATCTTTTTGTTCTTCAGCGTTTCGATATCCTCTTTCACCAATTCAGAAGCACATCCGAGCGGACCCGTAAAATCACGGAATGCATCCCCGGCCTTTAATCCCGTCATCTTTGTAGTAGATGCTCCAGCTGGCTGGAATACGATAGTAACAATTCCTGCTTCTCTATCGTAATCACAGATCGTAAGAGTAATTCTTTCACCCTCTTCAGCCATCTTAACGATAACAAACTGACCCGGTTCACAATGCTTTGCAACACGAGGAGCTTCTACGTCCATAAGATAAATGTTAGCAGCCAGCTTTTCTGCCTTTAATATCTTGTACATTTCATTTCCTCCTATTTTTTTTTGCTTATTATTATAATAATGTATATTGCTGGAAATATCAAGCGTTCATGAAGCGTTATTAAAATATCATGATTCACATTTTTTTCACAATAGCAGAGAGCAAATGCCTATGCACCAGCTCTCTGTCCTGACTTAATATTTAATATAAACAGGGATGACGTTTTCTCTCTTAGAAATCAACTTCTGTTCCGTAGTATATGCATGTGAAAAGTTTTTCCATCGTGGCAGGGTCGACAGCTCTCGGGTTAGAACCTGTACAAGCATCTCCTACTGCGCGTTCTGAGATGCCGGCAATCTTTTCTTTAAACTCTGCTTCATCAATTCCGAATTCTTTCAAAGTCTTAGGAATGTTCAGTCTTACATTAAAGTCGTCGATTTTTGCACAGAGACTATTGATCAATGCTTTCTCAGAAGTCCCCTCAAGTCCCATTCTGCGCGCGATCTCAGCGTAGCGCTTCGCAGCGACAGGATCTTTTGCATTATATTTAATAACATACGGCAGATAAATTGCATTTGCACATCCGTGAGGAATATGTCCTGTGGAGAATGCGGCGCCCGTCTTGTGTGCCATGGAATGTACAATACCAAGAAGTGCATTGGAAAATGCCATACCGGCTAAACACTGTGCATAATGCATCTGTTCTCTTGCAGCCATATCGCAGTTATAAGATGCAGGAAGATAATCGAGTACCATCTCGATTGCCTGAAGTGCAAGCGGATCCGTAAATGCACAATTCAATGTAGAAACATATGCTTCAATTGCATGTGTAAGAGCATCCATGCCAGTGTAAGCAACCTGCTTTACAGGAAGTCCCATTACAAGATCAGGATCAACGATTGCTACGTCAGGAGTAATATTGAAGTCAGCAAGCGGATATTTTACGCCTGTCTGATAGTCTGTAATTACAGAGAATGCCGTAACTTCCGTAGCTGTTCCGGAGGTGGACGGAATTGCACAGAATTTTGCTTTCTGTCTTAATTCAGGAAAGTTGAACGGAATACATAAATCTTCGAATGTAGTATCCGGATACTCATAGAAAGTCCACATGGCTTTTGCAGCATCAATCGGTGAACCGCCGCCCATAGAAACGATCCAGTCCGGCTCAAATGCGCGCATCGCCTCCGCACCTTTCATAACAGTTTCTACAGATGGATCCGGCTCAACACCTTCAAAAAGTTCCACTTCCATTCCTGCTTCTTTTAAATAGCCGACAGCTTTATCCAGGAATCCCTGACGCTTCATGGAACCGCCACCCACAACAAGAATCGCTTTCTTGCCTTTCAGATTCTTAAGCTCTGCCAAACATCCTTTTCCGTGGTACACATCTCTTGGTAACGTAAATCTTGCCATAATATCTCTCTCCTTTTCACTTTGTTAATTATTTGTCAATATTATACTTCTGTTAAATGATTAACGCAATGGTTCGCGCAAATATAATTGTATTTATTTGAATACAATTTCAAAAGAGGACATAACACTTAAACATGTTACGTCCTCTTTTGCATATATCCTATTCTCTTATATAATTTCTTGTCGTCACTCCGCTGACTCTTCCGCTCTTTGTAACCAGGATAGCTTTAAATAAAGTCTCTCCTTTTGGCATATCAATTGCGCCCTCATACTTATCTGAAGCAGTCGTAGGGTCTGTCCCGTCCATTGTGTAATATGCGGTATAGCCATCAGGAACTTTTATCTCAATGGACCTTGCAGAATCGTATTGTCCTGTAGATGGCGATACCGCCGGGGCATCTTCTACCGGAAACTCTATGACAAATTCCCTTTGAACGATCTGGCTCGGAATTCCTTCTTTATTCACAGAAATAGCTTGAATCTGATTGCTTCCCTCCTCAAGTTGTATCGGTTCTTCAAATTTTGTGCTCTCCGGATCCGGTGCGGAGCCGTCTGTTGTATAATAAACACTTCCGGCATCTGATGTAATCGTCAATTGCTGGACATCGTCATAAACTTCCTCATCATCTAAACTAAATTCAGGTTCCTTGACTACATATTCGGAAAGTTCATCTGCCACTTTCTCTTGTGCATCGCTTAAAAGTTCAGGAATTCCCATGGGCTGATCCGTATCCAGATAAAACTGAAAAGCCGCCTCATAGATATCTGTATTGTCCGGCTGCTGATCTATCACATTCAAAAATACGTTTTCTGCAGCGTTCAAGTCATCCTGCCCGATATAAACCTTAGATAATCCAACATAGGCGTCTGCTTTTCTGTCATCTTTTGCGATAGCTTTTTTAAATGCCTGTTCTGCCTCTCCGTATTCTTTAGATTTCAGGGCCCGATTTCCACTTCTGACGATTCCTGCATAGGAATTGATATATAACGCAGCCAATGCGCCTGCAAGAATGATCAAGAACAAAAACAGAATCAGAAGGATCTTCCGTCTCTTTTTCTTCTTCAGCGCTCTTTTTCTCTCTGCCTGCCGTCTGCGCATCTTGCGTTCATCCTGTGTTCTGGCAGCGTTATATCCTTGCGCCGTCGTCCCTCTTGTCCGCCCTGATGCCCGCTCGGTATTGTTGATAGAATCTTTTACATGGGCAGCCAGCATATCTTCTAAAGGATTATAATCCGGAACAATCTGTACTTCTCTCCCGCATTTTTCGCAATATAGAATACCGTCTGGTATTTCGTATCCACAGTATCTACATTTCATCTTGCGCTTAACCTCCTGTTTTCCCGCTTCTGTATCAGAAATCCTTCCTTTCTCACAACAACTCTCAGCACATTTTAGATTTGTTCTACATATTGCTCAAATTCTTCTTTGGACATAAGCACCTTTCTCGGCTTCGTACCTTCTTCCCCGCCTACAACACCTGCTTCACAGAGCTGATCCATAATGCGGGCGGCCCGGTTGAACCCGATCTTAAAAGTACGCTGAAGCATTCCGATCGATGCCTTCTCCTTATCTATAATGAGACGCCCTGCATCCGCAAAATACATGTCGCGTTCATTGTCATCTCCTGCGGCCATAGCAGCCGCTGATCCAATCTCACTCGTATTCACCTGATGGACAATCTCCTCGTCATAATCCATATTGTCATTATGATCACGAAGGTACTTCACGACGTTTTGCACTTCATCATCAGTCACAAAAGAACCCTGCACCCTTACCGGTTTGGGATATCCGGCAGGGTAAAAGAGCATATCTCCCTTTCCAAGAAGTTTTTCCGCTCCGTTCATATCAATGATCGTCCTCGAATCCACACCTGAAGAAACCGCAAATGCAATCCTTGATGGCATATTCGCCTTGATCAGGCCCGTAATGACATTGACAGAGGGTCTCTGGGTAGCAACGACAAGGTGGATACCCGCAGCTCTGGCAAGCTGTGCCAGACGGCAGATCGCACCTTCCACATCACCGGAGGCCACCATCATAAGATCGGCAAGCTCGTCGACGATGATTACGATCTGCGCCATCGGTGTTGGCTTCATACCATCAATCTCCGGCTCTGACTCAATCTTTCTATTATATCCCTTCATATCACGGACACCGTGCGCGGCAAACTCCCGGTAACGCCTGTCCATCTCTGCAACCGCCCAGTTTAGGGCGCCTGCCGCTTTCTTCGGATCAGTTACAACCGGAATCATCAGGTGCGGGATCCCGTTGTAAACACTCAACTCGACCACCTTCGGATCTATCATGATAAGCTTAACTTCCTCCGGAGAAGACTTATACAAAATACTCATAATAAGCGTATTGATACAGACTGATTTTCCAGAACCTGTGGCGCCTGCGATCAGAACATGGGGCATTCTGGCAAGATCTGTCACAACAGTCTTTCCTGCAATATCTTTTCCTACCGCGAAAGAAATCCTGGATTTACTGTTCTTAAACTCTGCGCTCTCTAACAGGTCTCTTAACATTACTGCGGAGGTTTCCTTATTCGGGACTTCGATACCAACTGCTGCTTTGCCCGGAATCGGCGCCTCAATACGTATATCTGCTGCCGCAAGATTCAATTTTATATCATCTGCAAGCCCCACGATCTTACTGACCTTAACACCCATCTCCGGTTGTAGCTCATACCGGGTAACAGCCGGCCCGCAGCTTACATTCGTCACGATAACATTCACGCCAAAATTCTGTAATATCTGCTGCAGTTTCAGAGCTGTCTCTCTAAGACTGGCATCAGATTCTCCCGCTGAGCGTTTTCCTTTTTTCAGGAGGTTTAACGGAGGCAACCGATACTCCTTTTTCGGTTTTATATCACTAGCTGCAACTATTGCCGCCATATCCGCCGCTTCTGCGGCAGTGTCTGTTTTCCCGTTTTTCCCTGTCCTTGTATGTGCCGGGGAGGCGGACTCCTCCGAAACGTCGGCCATATCGGTTGTCTCTGTCATATCCGGCTCGTCCGCCGTCTCTGCCATCGTCGACTTTTGCTGTACATCCGGTATTCCCGTCGTACCTGCGTCATTTCTCTGTATCACAAAATCCGGCATCGCAGCTGTCCGGTCCTCTTCTTCCAATCCTGCCTTTAATTCCTTCATATCCGAAGATTTTTTAGACAAAGTGGTGTCAAATGAAACTCCCTCGATGACATGATCCCTTCGCTTTTTACCTCTGGATCTTGTATCCTTCGGCTGATCCTTTCGTTCCTGTTCGCACTCCTTATGACGTGTCTCCATCGCCTTTTTACGTCGTACGGCGTCATCTTTTGCTTTGTTATATGCTTTCCCGCCCTGTTTCTTTACTCCATTCAGTGCGGATTTTCCTGTAACAATCACAATACATATGATCATGCATATGATTACAACAACATATGTACCGGCGACACCGATCGCCGGAATAAGAACTTTTGCGATCCCTGCTCCTATCATGCCACCGCTTTCATGGATTAGCTGAAAAAAGGTACATAAAAGCGCCATCAAAAGGATGCCGATTGCCGACCGCAAATAAGCTCTCAGATTCTCTTTATTAGAAACCAGAAATGCCACCAGTCCGAATAATGCAAATGGAACGGTATATGCGACAACACCAAAGATATCCATCAAAAAATCAGAAAAAGTGGAACCGATTTTCCCACCTAGTCCGAAATTACTGAGTAATATTAAAATACTGATCGCAAGTGTGACCCATATAATAATTTCATCTGCCACAAAGCTTGGTTCTGCGTTTCTGTTCTTTTTATTTGTCTGCCCTGTACTCCTCTTTTTCTTTGACTTTGCAGCCATGCATTTTCCCCCTTATTACTGGCATACTATTCTATATTATAACATTTTTGAGAAAAGCTGTCATTACTAATTTTCGTCCTTTTTAACTCTTTCCTGTTCGATCATTTCATGCAGTTTTCCCAATGCATCGCTCATGCCTCCCACTTCATCAATCAATCCCTCTCTCACGGCTTCCCTGCCTTCCAGTAATGTTCCCACATCCTTTACAAGTTCCGTTGGATTCATCATCAGCTCTTCAATCCTCTTCTGCGTAATATGCGAGTGGTCAGCGATGAACTTCGTGATCCGGTCCTGAGTCTTTATCATATTCCTTAAACTCTGCATAACGCCGATGAACGTTCCGTTTGAACGAACCGGGTGAACGATCATCGTTCCGCTTGGCACGATGAAAGAATACTTTGCCGATACAGCAAGCGGGCCACCGATAGAATGGCTGCCGCCCAACACTAATGACACAGTAGGTTTGCTTAAGGATGCGATCATCTCTGCGATCGACAATCCTGCCTCCACATCTCCTCCAAGGGTGTTGAGAAGGATTAAGAGCCCCTCGATCTCCTCACTGTCCTCTACTTCCGCCAGCATTGGAAGCAGATGTTCATATTTGGTGGATTTCGCATTTCCGGATACTGCTTCATGTCCCTCAATCTCACCGATAATTGTAAGCAATTTGATCTTGTGCTTTTCTTCACTTTCATTCAGATTCAAAGAACCCATCTGCCTGATCTGCTCGTTTTTCATCCCCTGTTTTTCTTCCTGTTGTTCATTTCCCATAAAAATATACCTCCATACCTTTTCCATTAGTATGGAGGTGATCTCTGATTTTATACTTCCTTTAATGCCTGCTCAAGATCGGCAATGATATCCTCTATATTCTCAGTTCCCACGCTGAAACGGATCAGATCAGGCTGTACTCCTGCGTCTAAA
>CAZNXL010000097.1:0-7180 GCA_964577075.1 uncultured Dorea sp.
GTCACTTCATATTGTCCTTCATAACTATTTTATTTATATAAAGTCCATATTACAGACTCTATATCATAGTCTCACTTTTCCTATAACATGCCATTATGATACAAAGCACCGCAACATTCGTCGGTTGAGGACTATTGACGAAAGACTGCGCCATGTAAGCTATTAGCGGAAGATAAAAGGCAATCGAATCCCTTTGCCATAATTTATCCTTAAAATAACAGCCAAGCACACTGCCCCATACACTACACCAGCAGAACAGTCCTGCTATCCCCATAGTCATAAGTATCTGAAGCGGCTCGCTATGCGCTACCAAAATTTGTCTTGAGAAGTATGTTGATAGTTCTTTAAAATACATCCCCAACATTTCCGGTCCAAGGCCAAATAACCTCTGCTTAAGTGGAAACTCCCTGAACATCGTCATGCAGTATTTCCACGTTCTTCCACGGTTTGTTCCCCAATCGTCTCCAAAATTGACAACAGAATCTATGAAAAAGGCAGTTGCACAGCATCCCAGCATAATTTCTAAAATTATAATAATCCATTTTTTCTGTTTTTCCGAAAAATTACCCCATCTGTCCCCTGCATACCACCTCGTAAATATAGCCAATGCACAGATACTTCCTGAAATTTCCGGTTCTAAAAACCATCTGGATATCCCCTCAATATTCGCAAGTCTATCAGAAAAAAACGGGCAAAATCTCACGAGCAGCAAAGCTCCTGCATACCCGATCATCAACTCTGATAACCTACACATACGCTGCCCGTCGGCTGCCGCATATGGAATTGCGAAGAAAGCGCACACCCCAAATCCAAGATAAACGCCATCACTTCCGCAAAGTACAAGATTCAGACAAGCCAACATTAGAAACACAAGATAAATTCCTCTCGAAAACAGATCTTCACACGAAAAATAGAATACTGCAACCATCGGTACGATCAGGCAAAGATATCCTACATACCAGTTTACATTTCCAATTGTTGAAATATACCAAAAATATTGATTTGGAACTATATTTTCATGCAAAGACAGGATGTCAATCCCGGCAGAATGAAAGATTCCTATAACAAAGATAACCATATTAACGATCAAAACCGGCAGCCACATATTTTGCCGTAGCTGCAAGTATTTAGAAAGCACCTGATAAAACACCGCAAAGGTTATGATCACGAACGCCCCGACTCTCCATCCTTCACTGCCCCAAAAGGAAGCCCTGATATCCCCGGACAGCAGACAGGAAAACAAAGCGCTGACGGCAAAAAGGAAAAGACTCCAGTCTAATCCTTTCTTTTGTGGAATACATGCTCTTCTGTTTTGTTCGCATATACAGCTTATTACGATAGCGGCCAAATACAAAATCGCTCCCGCAACATAAATATGCTCTTTTGCAGCTAACATATTGAAATATGCATTTTCAAAATATAACGGAATTGCAATCATTACCCACAGAAAATAACCTGTAGAAGTATATGATATGATCCTCTTTTTTTCAATCTTCTCCACTACAAATTCTCCAAAGCGACAGGCATTCTATCTTCTATTGGCATCTCCCAGCCCTTATTTCTTAGTTCTTAACAATGCCTGCACATTCATGATATCATACCTGTTTTTATCACACAAGTGATATTTTTAATCTAATTTTAATTTTCCAGGCAGCGTATTATCCGGATCTTTCATATCTATTATTGGATATCGGATTTGACGTAACAAACCTCCCAAGCGAAAAATATGCTCCTCATCTATTAGCATCCAAAACAGGAAACGGTGATAAAAACATCATGTTCCTCGGTCATATGGATACAGTATTTCCGGAAGGCACTGCTGCCAAACGTCCATTTCGCATTGAAGATAATAAAGCCTATGGTCCGGGCGTATGTGACATGCAGGCTGGGGCGGAACAAGGAGCAACATTATTCCTGAGCATGTATTTATGGAAATTGACATTCGTTCTCGTATTATCGGTATTACTGTAAACGAAAAATACTGCGGTGGAGGCAGCGATGGAAATTATACTTCCGCACAGGGAATTCCGACCATTGATTCCTTAGGTCCTATCGGCGATCTCGAACATACAGATGACGAATATCTCCTGGTAGACAGTATCTTTTCCCGCGCCAAACTTGCTTCCCTTTTTATAATTAAGTTGACTTCTTAACTTTACATCTCCACCTTATGATATCGTATCCCCAGCTTCCGGAGCGCATCTTCCTCCCGTTTCTGGCAGGTGAAGATCAGTACCTGTTCCTTATTCTCCGCCAGCCAGCCGAGTGCATGTTCCAGTCTTTTTTCATCATAACAGACAAAAGTATCGTCCAGTATTACCGGCATCTCTTCCTCCTGAAGCGCCTTTGCGGACGCCATACGCAGAGCCAGATAGATCTGTTCTGCGGTTCCACGGCTTACCTGCTCGATCGGAATCTTCCTGCCATCCTTAAGGATGCCTGCTTTAAGATTGTCTCCTACCGTCAGGCGGGTATATTTCCCGTCTGTAAATTCACTGATAATTTCGGATAACAAAGTATTCATCTTATCCGTAAGCTGTTTTTGAAGGTCCATGGACAACTCATTGATCGTGTCGGCCGCCAGTTCAATTGCCTGTCTCTGGCGTTCCAGTTCCCAGAACTGTTCGTCCATCTCGTCCATTTCCTCATGCTGTTCCCGCAGGTTATTATACAGTATCTGCTTTTCCTTTAGCTCTTCTTTCCCTCGCTCCAGCTCCCAGATAAGCCTTTCTAATGGAACTTTCTCCTCCTCCGGCGTGATCTCTTCCAGTATTTTCTCCGGTTCAGACTTTTCCTGTTTCTTGCTGACCTTCAACCGGTTCCATGTATAGATGAGGCAGAGAAGTGTCAGCACGATTGCCACCAGATAATTCCACGGTCTGTGGATCATCAACACGACCAGCGCAATTGCCAGGATAAATGCTATGATCTCTATCGGATGTATCCGCCATTTCCCTGGTCGCAGTTCATCGATCACTCTGTTATTCTCCGGCTCTTCCTTTTGTGCCTGATGTTCCCTGCGATATGCGATCCGCTCTTCCAGGTTCTCATTATCTTCCTGAATCTTATGGATCTCCCGCCATATATAGGAAGCCTCCTGCTCGATATGATCCCTGTTCTCCTGCTTTTTGCGAAATCCTTCCTTTACCTTTTTATCGATCTCTTTCCTGCGTTCCTTCAATTGGTTCAGCGCCGCGTCAATATTCAGATCGCCGCCACCGGACGCATAATAGTTCGTAGCATAATTGCGAAGCTCTGCGGATAAGGACTGCCCCGGCTGAGCCTTTAGCTGACCGATGGACACCGTATTATCATAGGCCGACTCAGACATCCCGCCAAGGAGCATCCGAAGATCGCCATCCTCTACCGACAGCTTTTCTCCGTCATCTGCGCAGACCAGTTCCGCCTTTTTCCCATATTTATCAAAATTCCGGTCGATCCAGAACGTCTTATCTCCGCTCTCAAACCTCATCCTGCCGGAATAATAGTTCCCATTCTCCCACGGTTCGTATATGCTGAACGTATCGTTTTGGGCCGCGCGTCCCCTGCCCCGCTCCATTCCGAAGAGCATTGATTTTATAAATGTGTGGACCGTGGATTTCCCGGATTCATTTTCTCCGTATATTAAGTTAATGCCCTCGGACAATTTAATCTTCCTGTCCGCTAATTTCCCAAAATTCCTGATTCCCAGTTCTAAAATCTTCATCCGGCTAACCCCTTCTTGTCTCCAGCAATGCCTGTACCCCCTCGCACATTGCCCGGTATTGAACAGAGTCTTCGTCATATACTTCCAGTTGTCCGATCAGTTTTCCCAGTATATTATCACTGTTTTGTCTCTTGATCTTTCCGTAATCATAAGAGGGCTTCGTATCATCCACAATCTCTATCACATTGCCGTAAGTATCCATCGCCTGGAGGTCAAACAGGACATCCGGACTGCGAAACCCCTTTAATATGATCTTATATATGTTCTGTGTTCCGGTCTTCTCGATGATCTTTTGAATCGCATGCTTAAGATCGCTTCCCCGCATCTTGCCGGTAACGGCAACTTCAGCGTGAATATATTCCCGTTTTGCAAAAGGCACGAACTGTATCTTACATTTTCCGGAAATGATCTCACCCTTAATGTAACCGTGAACACCCGTATCATTTTTATCAATGGGTTCTAATGCTCCGGAATAGGCTGCTTTCCCGGCGATAACGCTCCCCGGTTTGTGGATGTGTCCCATGGCAATATAATCATATCCGAGAGCCGCCAGCTCTTCCTTCTGCACCGGCACATGCTTCTCATCCCCGCCGTGCAGCAGCAGGATCTCTGCTTCACAACGCCTTGGACCCTTCTTTGCCAGATAAGGCTTGCCCGCGAACTCCTTCGCATGGTAGCTGAATCCATAGACTGCCGTCTGAATCTCCGGAAGATCCGCCACTGTCATCTGCTCACTAAGTATCATATGGACATGGTTTTCCCACTGAAAGGTACGGTAATAAGAATCTCCTTTCAGATAGTCATGATTTCCTGCGCACAGTACAACTTTTGTCCTGGTGAGCTTGCGAAACAGCGCATTCACCTCTCGAAGCTCTCTTAAGAGCGGCTGCCGGTGGAACAGATCGCCCGCAATCAGAAGAAGGTCTGTCTGTTCTTTTTCACATAGTTCAATGATCCTGTAAAGGCTTTCCCACATCTCCTTTTCGCGTTCCGCTCTTTGTGCGCTTCCTGCGTCCGGTCTTGCTCCCAAATGTACGTCTGCGATGTGTATGAATCTCATCTGTCTCTCCTTCCTTCTCCCTTTCCGCCTTTGATGAAAATGGAAGTGTTACGATAAATTGTGTCTTTAAGTCATCACTCTTTGCCATGACTCTCCCGCCATGAAGCTCCACGATCTCTTTCGCGATGGCAAGTCCAAGCCCCGCTCCTCCGGTTCCGCTGGACCTCGAGCCGTCCACCCGGTAGAACTTTTCAAAGATCGTCTGAAGCATGGTTCCGGGAATCTTATCTCCTTCATTGGTAAATGTGATCTCGATATCCTTTCCCTTCTGCTTTGCGCCGATCAGGATCTCCGTGTTGGTATAGCAATACGCGATTGCGTTTCTTAAGATATTATCAAACACCCTCGCAAGCTTATCCGGGTCCCCGTACACCTCCAGATTCTCCTCAACCTCTACCTCACAGGACAGATGCTTTTCCTGCAGTACTCCGTACAGCTCATCTGCGAGCTGCTCTAACATCAGTGACAGATTGATCTCCACAGGTTCCAGTTCTATATCCTGAAGATTATATCTCGTAATATCGAAAAACTCGTTGATCAGATCCCCCAGCCGCATTGATTTTTCGAGAGCGATGCGGGTATATTTCTCCCGCTCCTCCGGCTTCATATCCGGATGCGAATCCAGCATGGTAAGATACGCCACCACCGATGTCAGCGGCGTCTTTAAGTCATGCGCGAGGAAAAGCACCAGATCATTTTTCTTCTGCTCGCTTTCCACCGACTCCATCGCCTGCCGCCTGAGCGTCGCTTTGATCTCATTTAAGCGGATCTCAATCGGCTTTAACTCCGTGATCAGATGCACCGGGTCATTGGAATCCGAAATGATATTCTCAATCCCGTCCCCGATCTGATCCAGATATTTTGTCATCTTTGACAGCGCCACGTAAAAAAATAACGCAAACAAGAGCAGAAAACCCACGATCACGAAGAACGTCTTATTATCGCCGATAAGACGCCAGTACAGATCGATCGCAGTCTGCTCCTTTATATGCAGGGCCATCAACACATTTACGAATACTCTGGCAAAACTGTCATTATAGATCCCGTCAATTACGTAATTCAGCAAAAATCCGCCGACTAACACAGTGATCGCCGTGACAAGAACGGTCTGTAAGAGTATACTAAACTTTAATTTTCGATAATTATTCTTCAACCTTATAACCCACTCCCCACACAGTCTTGATAAAATCTGATTTGCCTGTAGGTCCGCTCATCTTCTCGCGAAGATGCCTGATATGCACCATCACCGTGTTGTTGCTGTTCTTATAATATTTTTCATGCCATACTTTCTCAAAAAGCTCCTCGGAGCTGATCACCTTGCCACGGTTCTCGCACAGAAGCCAAAGTACGTCGAACTCGATCGGAGTCAGTGTCAGCGGAACTTCGTTGTACACACATTCATGGGAAGTCCGGTTCAAAAACAACCCTCCGATATCAATAATATCTCCCGTCTCTTTTCCGCCGTCATTATACTGCGTATACCGGCGAAGCTGCGCTTTCACCCTGGCAACCAGCTCCAGTGGATTGAAGGGCTTCGGAATATAGTCGTCCGCGCCCAGCGTAAGTCCCGTGATCTTATCCATATATTCCGTCTTCGCAGTCAGCATGATCACCGGGAATGTATATTTCTCACGGATCTGCTTGAGGATCTGGAAACCGTCCACATCGGGAAGCATAATATCCAGGATCGCAAGATCGATCTTCATACTCTTTATACAGGCAAGGGCGTCCTCGCCTGTGTAAAATTTGTATACATTATACTGATCATTCTGGAGATAAAGTTCGATAACATCCGCAATTTCTCTCTCATCGTCTACTACTAAAATGTTCATTCAGCCTGTCCCCTTTTAAAGCTCACAGTTATTTACAGTTCTCGGGAATGGTATTACGTCGCGGATATTGCTCATTCCTGTAAGATACATGACGCATCTTTCAAATCCCAGACCGAATCCGGAATGTCTAGTGGAACCGTATTTTCTGAGATCCAGATAAAATCCGTAATCTTCCTCCTTAAGCCCCAGCTCTTTCATTCTTGCAAGGAGCTTGTCATAGTCATCCTCTCTCTGGCTTCCTCCGATGATCTCACCGATCCCCGGAACCAGACAGTCAACTGCCGCCACGGTCTTACCGTCATCATTCATCTTCATATAGAATGCCTTGATATCCTTCGGGTAATCCGTTACATATACAGGACGCTTGTAGATCTCCTCCGTCAGATATCTCTCATGCTCTGTCTGAAGGTCAGCGCCCCAGGATACCTTGTACTCAAATTTATCATTATTCTTTTCCAGTATCCCGACCGCCTCTGTATAAGTCACACGGGCAAAGTCTGAAGACGCCACGTGTTTCAGTCTCCCGATCAGTTCTTTATCTACAAAGGAATTAAAAAAGTTCATCTCTTCCGGCGCATGTTC
>CAZNXL010000098.1:0-7157 GCA_964577075.1 uncultured Dorea sp.
TATTGGCAAAGCCTGCAAAGCCCAATATCATAACCAGTAATTTAACCGCCAGCGCAAACACAACGTTCTGTATTGCAACGCTTCCCGTATTCTTCGCGATCCGTATGGCGTCGGGGATCGCCTGCATGGAAGATGTCATAAATACAACATCTGCTACTTCTATCGCCGCATCCGCGCCGCTCCCCATAGCTGCCCCCACATCTGCTCCTGCGAGCACCGGCGCATCATTGATTCCATCACCGACGAACATGATCGCTCCATGATTTTTTCGGATATCCCTGAGATGAGAAAGTTTCTCCTCCGGGAGAAGCTGGGCGTGAACTTCTTCAATTCCCACTTCCTGCGCCACAGACATCGCATTCTTTTTGGCATCGCCTGTAAGCATCGCAGTAAACAGCCCTGCTTGTTTCATATTTTTCACAGCTTTTTTTGCTTCATCCTTAATAATGTCGTTGATGACCAGATATCCTTCCAGCCTTCCGTCTACCGCTAAGATCACCTCTGTTCCGCTATCCTCGCGGTAAAATGCGCCCAGGTCCACACCATTTGTTTCCATCAACGCAGCATTTCCGCACAGCACATCCCCTTCCGGAAAATGAGCTTTAATTCCTTTGCCGGAGATCTCCTGCACTTCCCCTGGTCTTACAAGTTCCAGACCCCGTTCTCTCGCCGCCTGCACGATACTGTTTCCAATCGGGTGTGTCGAATCAAGCTCGCAGTCGGCCGCCATTGTCAGGATCTGCTTTTCCGTCAGGCGATTAACAGTAACTATTTTTTGTACTGCAAAATTACCTTTTGTGATCGTTCCGGTCTTATCCATAACAATCGTCCTGACATCTTTTAAGGCTTCAATCGCCACACCACCTTTAAATAAAATCCCCTTTTTAGAACCCGCCCCGATCCCGGAGAAAAATGCAAGCGGCACGCTGAGTACCAATGCACAGGGACAACTGATGACAAGGAACGTGATAGCTGTGTAGATCCAATGATTCCAATTGCCGGTTATCAGAGATGGCACAACCGCTGTGAGAACTGCCGCCGCAACGACGATCGGCGTATAGATCCTCGCGAATCTTGTAATGAACCGATCAATTTTGGGTTTACTCGCAGCCGCATTTTCCACAGAATCAAGGATTCTTGTTACCATAGACTCACTAAGCGCTTTTTCCACTCTGACCTTAAGTACACCCTGCTCATTGACACACCCTGAGATAACCTCACTTCCCGGATATGCACGCACCGGAACAGGTTCACCGGTTACCGGTGAGGTATCGATCCGGCTCTCTCCTTCTAAAACAGCGCCGTCTAACGGGATACGGTCTCCCGGGCGAATCATGATCGTATCTCCTGCCTTCGCATCTTCGGCAGGGATTTCCGTCACTTCCTCTCCCCTTACGACATTTACCACCTCAGGGCGAAGATCCACCGCCTCCATGATCTGAGAGCGGCTTCTTTCCACAGCCACATCCTCAAAAAATTCTCCGATGCGATAGAACAGCATGACTCCGACTGCTTCTGCAAAATCACCGATCACAAACGCTGCGATAGTCGCAATGCTCATAAGAAAATTCTCATCAAACAATCTGCCGTTTCTCAGATTTTTTAGCGCTTCCCATACGATCTCAAATCCGAGGATCAGATAGGCAACAATGAACACGCCCTGATGGACGAAAGAAGCGATCTCCATGTGTTCCGCAATGACTCCGGCTGCGAAAAGAACGGCTCCGGCTCCAAGTCCCAGAATATCCGACTTGTTCTTTTCAAAAAAGCTCTTTGTCTCTTTCTTTTCCGCCGCCTTTGTCTCCTGCGGCGTTACAATGACCTCTGATTCGATAGACGCACATATTTTTTGCAGCGTCGGAAGCAGATGCTCCTGATGCTCTGATGCAACGACCAGCTTCTTTGTCGCAAAGGTGATTGCCGCCGCCTCAACTTCCGGAAGGTCATTGATCTTTCTTTCCATCTTCGCTGCACAATTGGCGCATCCCAGATTCTCTAAGATATATGTTTGCTGCGCTACACCCTTTGGCATCTCATGTACCTCGCGGGGAACCTCCGGGTGGTGATGATGGTGATCATGGTGATCATGGTGATCATGGTGATCATGGTGATGATCGTGATCATGGTGATGATCGTGATCATGTGATTTCTTCTCTATATCTGACATAATATTGTCCTCCCGCAGCATTATTTTGATAACATATGAACAATTATTCATATGTTCATTCTCATATTACTCCTGCTCACAATATTTGTCAACACATATGCAAAATTATATAAGTAATTTTAAATTTACTCAATCTGCCAGTCAACCGGCTCCACTCCATGGGCTTTGAGAAAGTCATTTGTCTGACTGAACGGCTTGCTTCCGAAAAATCCCCGGTAAGCCGACAGCGGACTCGGATGTGGGGCCTTCAAAATCAGATGATTCGGATTGTTAAGCATCTTCTCTTTTCTCTGTGCCGGCGCTCCCCACAGGATGAATACGATCGGTCTGTCCTGACCATTAAGCGCCGTAATTGCGGCGTCTGTGAATTCCTCCCATCCGATTCCCCGGTGGGAGTTCGCCTGATGTGCGCGCACAGTAAGCACGGTATTAAGCATAAGTACTCCCTGCTCGGCCCATTTTGTCAGGCAGCCATGCTCCGGGATCGTACACCCAAGATCATCATGAAGCTCCTGATAGATATTCACAAGAGACGGCGGGATGTCTATCCCTTTTTTCACTGAAAAGCACAGCCCGTGGGCCTGTCCGTGATTATGGTACGGATCCTGACCTAAGATCACCGCCTTTACCTTATGTAATGGAGTCAGATGAAACGCATTAAAGATATCATCCGCCGGCGGAAAGATCAGTCTTGTCTTATACTCCTGATTTACTGTCTCAAATAGTTTCTTATAATATGGCTTTTTAAATTCGCCCTTTAGGGCATCCAGCCAGTCATTGTTAATTGCAGCCATCACATTTACCTCTTCATATTACAAACGTACAGAGACTCCTCTGCTTCTCAAATACTCCTTTACTTCTCTGATCTCAAGCTCCTTATAATGGAACAGAGACGCTGCCAATGCCGCATCGGCTTTCGCATCCGTCAGCGCCTCATAAAAATGTTCCAGAGTTCCTGCTCCGCCGGAGGCAATCACCGGGATTGATACCGCCCCGGCAATCGTTCTTGTAAGTTTAACATCATAACCCGCTTTTGTCCCGTCACAATCCATACTGGTAAGAAGAATTTCTCCGGCTCCAAGCCTTTCCACATTCATTGCCCATTCAACCGCATCAATTCCTACGTTAATACGCCCGCCGTTTTTATAAATATTCCAGCCGCTTCCATCGGCGCGACGTTTCGCATCAATTGCCACAACCACACATTGGCTTCCGAACTTATCCGCCGCATCGGAAATAAGACGAGGCGTATTGATCGCGGAAGAATTAATGGAAATCTTATCCGCGCCTTCCCGAAGGAGCGCTTTAAAATCATCCACCGTACGGATCCCGCCGCCGACTGTAAATGGAATGAACACTGACTCAGCAACCTTGCGCACCATATCTGCCACTGTCTCTCTGGCATCAGAAGATGCCGTAATATCCCGAAGCCCTAATTCATCCGCTCCCGCCTGATCATATGCCTTACCGATTGCGACCGGATCTCCCGCATCTCTCAGATCTACGAAATTGACTCCTTTTACTACCCGTCCGTCCTTCACGTCCAGACAGGGAATGATTCTCTTCGTATGCATAAATCTCTCCTCCCTCTTACTTCCTTACAGCTCTACAAAATTCTTAAGTATCTGTATTCCTGCATCGCTGCTCTTTTCCGGATGGAATTGACATGCAAACACATTCCCCTGTTCTACGGACGCGTGGATCAGCGTACTATATTCTGTCGTTGCCGTAACGATGCTTTCATCTGCTGCCTTCAAGTAATAGGAATGAACAAAATATACATAGGACTCTTGCGGAACCCTTTTAAATAATCTTCCCTGCTTTGGGAATTCCAGAGAATTCCATCCCATATGCGGAATCTTAAGTCCCGGGCAATCCGGAATCCTGAGAATCTCTCCTTTTAAGATCCCAAGCCCTTCTACCCCCGGTGTCTCATCACTTCTCTCAAATAATAATTGAAGCCCCAGGCAGATTCCAAGAAGGGGAGTCCCTTTCTCCACAACTTTGTAAATGACCTGATCAAGGCCATACTTCCGGAGTTTTCCCATCGCGTCGCCAAATGCGCCGACCCCCGGAAGGATTACCTTTTCCGCAGAGAGGATCGTTTCCAAATCTCTTGTGATCGCCACTTCCTGACCTAAAAGCTGCATCGCCTTTTCCACACTCTTGATATTGCCTGCGTCATAATCGATTATTGCAATCATTTTCTCTTTTCCTTTCCAAAATCTTTCCCACATATTAAGTGTTCAGAAAAATCATCTATCAGTATATACTATTTTACATCTAATTCAAACCAGAACTCTACTCCGTTGTCATAATTATTGACTCCGTACTTCTGGTGAAAAGATTCCATGATCGCTTTTACGATGGACAGACCAATTCCGTTACCGCCGTATTCCCTCGTATGAGCCTTATCAACCTTGTAAAATTTATCCCAGATACGACCCACATCTTCCTCCGGAATCGGAACTCCGGTATTAAATACCGTAACTTTCGCCTTTTCATCCTGGATAACAATCTTTACTTCAATCACCTTTTCAAGACCGACATGGTGGAATGCGTTGCTTACATAGTTCCGCACCACCTGCTCCACCTTAAATTCATCCGCCCACACGTACACCGGGCTGGTTTCTCTAAAGATAACCTTTACCTCATCCTGCTGCGCCAGGATCTCCATACTCTGCAGAACTCCCCGGATAACCGCCGTCAGATCGAACCGCTCAAATTCTATCTCATTGTCGCCAAACTCCAACTGGTTCAACGTCAGCAAATTCTTTACCATCTGATTCATCTTGGCCGCCTCATCCATAATGACATCACAATAGAATTCCCTGCTCTCCGGATCATTACTGACTCCTTCCTTCAGTCCTTCTGCGTACCCCTGGATCAATGCGATCGGCGTCTTCAGTTCATGCGACACATTCCCTAAAAATTCATTCCGCATCTGTACTAATTTTTCTTTTTGCTCAATGTCTTTCATGAGACTGTTGTTGGCGCTCTTGAGTTCTGATATGGTACTTTCCAGCTTCTCGGACATCCGGTTAAAATTCGCCCCCAGATTTCCGATCTCGTTGGTTCCGCCGCTCGTATATTTGACCTCAAAATCGAGATTCGCCATCCGCTCGGACAGCGCCGCCAGCTCAAGGATCGGATCTGTCAGCTTTTTTGAAAAATACCAGATAAATAATATACAAATTGCAACTACAAAACAGCCAATATATATTAAAAAACGATTGGATATCTCAGCGCTCTTTTCAATACTCTCAAGAGGGCTGCGAATGAGAAAACTGCTCCCATCTTCAAATGTTCCCCACATTTCGATATACTCCGCCTCGTTCCTGGCGCTTTTTGACTGGCTGATCTGATAGGCTTCTGTACTTTTTAACACTTTGCCGCTTTTTTGCACCTGATTTAACAGATATCCCGCAAGCTGCCGCTTTAGCATATCCATGTCATGAACATTGGTAAATACACGAGAATTCATCTCGTCTAAAACCAGATAAGACATATTATTTTTTTCCGCTCTCTGCCAAAGATCTTCCGCCTTTTCCCCTGTTTCCAGAGAGCCGCTTTCCATCGCATCTTCTAATTCTTCATACATCTTTATAAATTCTTTTTCCTTATTGCCGATATAATACGGCTCAAGAAAATTCAGGTTGATCACAAGCAGCGCAAGAAGCATACCCCCGGTCAGGGCTACAAATATGACGATCATTTGGTTTCTTATCGAATGCTTCATGGCTTATTCCACCTCAAACTTATAGCCCATGCCCCATATGGTTTTAATATAATTCCCCTTCTCACCCATCTTACTCCGAAGTTTCTTCACATGGGTATCTATCGTTCTTGCATCTCCGAAATAGTCATAATTCCATACGTTGTTCAGAATCTTTTCTCTGGAAAGCGCAAGTCCCTGATTCTCAACAAAATATGCCAGCAATTCAAACTCTTTGTAACTAAAGTCAATCTCTTTCCCGTCAATAGTCACCTGATGAGCCGCCTTGTCAATGACGATCCCTCCTGCATTCACCGTACGGTCAGGAGCCAGGGTATTACTCCTTCTTAAGATCGCCTCAACCCTTGCCACCAGGATCTTCGGGCTGAACGGTTTGGAAATATATTCATCCACTCCCAATTCAAAGCCCTGAAGCTCATCTCTCTCCTCCGAACGTGCCGTCAGCATAATGATCGGAACCTGAGACGACTGGCGCACTTCACGGCATACCTGCCATCCGTCCATCTTCGGCATCATAACATCAAGGATAATAAGCGCAATGTCTTTCTCCTTATAAAAAATATCCATGGCTTCCAGTCCGTCTCCGGCCTCTAATACTGTAAATCCCTCTCTGTCCAGGAAATCCCTGACAAGCTTTCTCATTCTGCTCTCATCATCTACTACAAGAATCTTTATCCTATCCATCATCCGACCTCCGCTTAACAATATAACTTTGCTTAACAGTATAACTGAAATTTTAACATATAAATATGTTTTCTTTGTGAAAGGCAGCCGTTTTTAGCAAAAAAACTATTACGCAGAAAGCCTGTATATGAAAATCCAAAGGGTCCCCACATCCAGCTTCCTTCAGATTCCCCTCGCTTTAATGTAGCCTGCGCTGCAAATAGGACCCCTTGCCTTCGGCTCTATCCTTCCCACTACCGGGCGGATTCAGAACCTGCACTATTAAAAAAACTGTCACAAAACAAATCACTTGCTTTGTAACAGCTTTTTTAGTTGCCCTGCATACAGTAAAAGACATCTGAAAGATGTCTTTCCAAGTGGACCTGGTGGGAGTTGAACCCACGTCCGAAAGCCCATCCATCGAAGCATCTCCCATCACAGTCATTATATTAACATTCCCTCCGTCAATCACCTAATGACAGGTTACTGACTTTAGTAGCTTCATAAGTTCTTCCCTTCCCTCAAAGCTTTGGGAAAGAAGTGCTCCGCCTTGATGAAGCCGGTGACTTAAGCAGCGGATGACTTAAGGCC
>CAZNXL010000099.1:0-7059 GCA_964577075.1 uncultured Dorea sp.
CGGCCAATCCTGCAATTCATAAGGCAACGACAGGACCGGAGATCTGGAAGGATACAGATGGGAAGGTTGATATTTTTATTGCGGGTGTAGGAACAGGAGGAACGGTTACAGGAGCCGGCGAGTATCTGAAAGAGCAAAATTCTGATGTCAAAGTGGTAGCGCTGGAACCGGCAGCGTCTCCTGTATTGTCGGAAGGAAGAGCAGGAACCCATAAGATTCAGGGAATTGGGGCTGGCTTTGTACCGGATGTTCTTAATACAACTGTGTATGATGAGGTTTTCAAGGCAGAGAATGAGGATGCCTTCAAAGCAGCTAAGCTTCTTGCGCACAAGGAAGGTATTCTGGTCGGAATTTCTTCAGGTGCGGCATTGCACGCAGCGATTGAGTTCGCGAAACGTCCGGAAAACAAAGGTAAGATTATTGTAGCTTTACTGCCGGATTCAGGGGATAGATATTACTCAACTCCTTTATTTGCAGAATAAAAGGTGTGTTTTCAGATAAAAATCTATTTAGCTGGATCAACGGGAAAATGGGGTCATGAAAATGATTGAAAAGGCAGCGTCGGAAGAGCAATTGGTTAAATTAGAAACTTTGAAGAGTTTTTTGAAAAAATCAGGAAGCATTGCAATTGCTTTTTCCGGCGGAGTGGACTCTACTTTTCTGCTTAAAGTGGCGCATGACGTGCTGGGTGAAAATTGTATCGCCGTTACGGCGGCATCCTGTTCATTTCCTGAGAGGGAACTGAAGGAAGCAGCGAATTTCTGTGCATCAGAAGGAATCCGGCATATTGTGACAGAGTCCGAAGAATTAGAAATAGAGGGTTTTTGTGAAAATCCGAAGAATCGATGTTACCTGTGTAAACGGGAACTATTTGAAAAAATTGGAAGAATCGCAGAGAACGAAAGTATCAAGGTCATTGCAGAAGGTTCTAACCTGGACGATAATGAAGATTATCGTCCAGGTTTACAGGCTGTTGCGGAACTGGGAGTGAAAAGTCCGTTGAGATACAGTGGATTATCGAAAACAGATATCCGCGCATTGTCAAAAGATATGGGACTGGCGACATGGAATAAACAATCGTTTGCATGCCTTTCTTCCAGATTTGTATATGGTGAAACGATATCCAGGGAAAAACTGTCCATGGTGGATCATGCGGAGCAGGTACTTCTGGATTTGGGATTTCAACAGGTGCGTGTCCGCGTTCATGATAAAATGGCAAGAATTGAAGTTATACCGGATCAGTTTGAAAAACTGTTGAACAATCGGGAATTTATTGTAAAAAGGTTAAAAGACGAAGGTTTTACTTATATTTCTATGGATCTGCAGGGGTATCGTACAGGAAGTATGAATGAAATTCTGTGATCCTCTTATGTAGGGGAGGGGCGGATCATTTATAGAAAGGAATGTTTTATTTATGTCAGAGGCGATCACAAGAGAGACAGCATGGGAGCTGCTCACAGAATTCAATAAAGAGCCGTTTCATTTGAAACATGCTGTCACGGTAGAAGGTGTTATGAGGTATTTTGCAAAAGAACTTGGATATTCTGAGGAAGAAGAATTCTGGGGGATTGTCGGACTTTTGCATGACCTTGATTTTGAACAGTTTCCGCAGCAGCATTGTGTGAAAGAACAGGAAATCATGCGGGAGCGTGGTATAGACGAGAGGATGATCCATGCAACCGTAAGTCATGGCTATGCCCTCACTGTCGAGATTAAGCCGGAACATACGATGGAAAAAGTGCTGTATGCTGTGGATGAGCTGACGGGGCTGATCGGTGCGGCGGCGTTGATCCGCCCGTCGAAGAGTGTCTCAGACCTGAAACTGAAATCTGTTAAGAAAAAATATAAAAACGCAAACTTTGCAGCCGGATGTTCCCGTGAAGTGATTGAGCGGGGCGCTGAGATGTTGGGCTGGGAATTGGATTATTTAATTGAAAATACGATTCTTGCCATGCGAAGTTGTGAGGAGATTTATTCGGCAATCGTGTGATCCGGCTCAACTTTGATTTAAAGGCTTTGATTTAAAACAGCGTTTGATGTACCATATGTTTTTCATTTGTGCTATACTGAATATACTTTATTAAGCTATCTTTGACCGGAGGATCGATCCTCTGAGTGAAACGGCAATGGAGAAAAGAAGCAGGAGGAGATGGAAGATGCGTGGAATCAGAAGGACGCTGTTTTTTGCTGCCTGATCAAGGTGCAGAAAAAGAAGGTTACTGTCTCGAAGCTTAGGGTATCTGCTTCGAAGGTTTATTTGAAGAAAGGACAGAAACTGAAGCTTAAAACTTCCGTAACTCCGCTGACTGCTACAGACAAAGTAAGATACATCTCATCCGGGGGGGGAAGGCAGCTTCCGTGGACACAAAAGGTGTGATCAAAGCAAAGACAAAAGGAAAGACAAAGATTACAGTGCGCGCAGGGCGCAAAAAGAAGACGATAACGGTGATCGTGCGATAAATAAAGGAGCAGGTGTAAGATGAATAAGACGATTTTACCAATGATATACGCTTTTCTTGCGGCTGTATTTTATGCAATTAATACGCCGTTCTCAAAATTACTTTTAGAACATATCCCAACGACATTTCTGGCTTCATTTCTTTATTTGGGCGCAGGTGTTGGCGTGGGGATCATGTATCTTTTTCAAGTCCATAATGAAAAGAGAACGGAACGTTTGACCAGATCAGATCTGCCGTACACGCTCGGCATGATCCTGCTTGATATAGCTGCGCCCGTTTTTCTTATGCTGGGGATCAAATACAGTTCTTCTTCCAGCGCCTCGCTCTTAGGAAATTTTGAAATCGTTGCAACAACGCTTATTGCGCTTGTCATTTTTAAAGAAACTGTCAGCAAAAGGCTTTGGGCTGCTATTATATTGATTACCGTGTCAAGTATGATTCTGTCATATGAAGGAACAGGGAAATTGGAGATTTCTTATGGCTCATTGTTCGTAATACTTGCCACCATCTGCTGGGGATTAGAAAATAACTGTACGCGAAAGATATCGGAGAAAAGTACCTATCAAATTGTAGTATTGAAAGGGTTGTTTTCGGGCGGAGGAGCATTTGTAATTGCGTTGCTTGCAGGCGAGAGATTGCCGGGCGGACATTATGCTCTGCTTGCAATGTGTCTTGGTTTTGTTTCTTATGGACTTAGTATCTTTGTCTATATTCGCGCACAGAGGGATCTTGGGGCTGCGAAAACAAGTGCATATTATGCGGTTGCGCCATTTGTCGGATCATTTCTTTCTTTTGTAGTGGTAGGTGAGCGGCTTTCGGTCACTTATTTTGTCGCATTGCTTTTTATGATAGCGGGTACTGTATTTGTGGTGGCGGATACAATGGTTAAAAACCATACCCATTTCCATCGGCATTTGATCACACACACTCACGATGGGGTAACACATACTCATGAAATCGTACATGAACATCCTCACGATCATTTTGGAAAGGAAACTGTTCATAAGCATGTACATGACGAAAGTGTATTATCATGTATGCATCCGCATTCGGTATAAAATCAGTTTATTTACAATATAAATTGTCTATTTTTTTATAGAAATTATTGATGACAATTTATGATAAAAGTAGTATAATAGAGCCGAAATGCAAGGGGGTGTCAGATTATTGAAGAAAATAGGCTTAATTATCAATCCAATTGCTGGAATTGGAGGGAAGGTAGGTCTAAAAGGTTCTGATGGAGCGGATACATATAAGCGAGCTATGACACTTGGGGCGGTTCCGGAATGCGGACGGAAAGTTTTAACTGCATTAAAGGAACTGCAAAGTATACGGGGTGAATTTGAAATCTATACATATTCCGGAAATATGGGAGAAGCGGCCTGTGCAGAAGCAGGTCTTAATTTCCGCATCGTAGGACAGCCCGAACATGCGCTGACAGTTCCCGGGGATACAAAACAGGCGGCGAAAAAGATCGTCGAGATGGATGTTGATCTGCTGGTTTTCGCCGGCGGAGACGGTACGGCGAGAGATATTATGGATGCGATAGGAATGGAAGTTCCCGTGCTTGGAATACCTGCCGGATGTAAGATCCATTCCGGTGTATATGCGGTCAATCCAACTGCGGCAGGGAGATTGATATGCCGGTACATACAGGGAAAAGTAAAAGAGACAGTAGAAGCCGAGGTTATGGATATTGATGAAGAGCTTTTCCGGGAGGGTATCGTGCAGGCAAAGCTCTATGGTTATTTGAATGTACTGAGGGATCAGGGCTTTGTACAGAATCGAAAGAGCGGAGGAAGTGTGCAGACGGATTCCGTGGAAGCGATCGCCGATTATCTTGCCAGCTTGTGGGAGGAGGATGTTCTCTATGTAGTGGGAACCGGATCTACTACAGCTGCCGTTATGAAAAGAATGGGTCTTGAGAATACTCTGCTGGGCGTAGACCTTGTATATAAGAAACAGGTTATTGTAAAGGACTGTACAGAACAGGAGATTTTGGAAAATATTGAAAAACATGATAAAGTAAAGATTCTCGTAACCGTTATCGGCGGTCAGGGTTATATCTTCGGGAGAGGAAATCAGCAGATCAGCGCAGAAGTGATCCGGAGGACGGGGCGGGATAATATTATTGTGATAGCGGCGAAGGAAAAAATGCTGTTGTTACAGGGAAAACCGCTTTATGTTGATACGGGGGATTCTGAGGTGGATAGCGTCTTGTCAGGATACCTCCGTGTTATTGTAGGGTACAAAGACATAATGATCGCAAAAGTATCAAATTAAAAAATATGCCAAAAGGCACAAAGGAAAGGAGAGGATACAATTGAAGAACAATTTTACTCATCCGTACATGCCGAACAGCGCTCCGGATGTCAAACAGGAGATGCTAAAAGAGATTGGTGTAGATAGTGTAGAAGATATCTACAAGAGCATCATTCCTGACGAACTCATTTATAAGGAGAGGCTCAATCTGCCGGAACCGATCATGAGTGAGTATGAGTTAAAAAAACATGTAATGGGAATCTTAAATAAGAACATTACTACGGATGATTATGTGAGCTTTTTAGGAGCGGGATGCTACAAACATCAGGTACCGGCAGTATGTGATGAGATTAATTCCAGAGGAGAGTTTTTGACAGGATATTGTGGAGACACGTATTCTGATCATGGAAAGATGCAGGCGATCTTTGAGTACGCCAGCATGATGGGGGAGCTTCTTGACACAGATGTAGTAAGCTATACCAATTATGATGCGGGACAGGCAGTGTCTTCCTCTCTTCGGATTGCACTGCGGGTAAAGGCAGCGGCGGGAACACCGAAGAGTGTAGTATTAGTACCGGAAACTATGAATCCGGAAATTTTTGATCAGGCAAGTGAGTACTGCAGGGGTATTGCGGCAGTTCAAAAGGTTGCAAGTGATAAGGAAACCGGTCGGATGGATCTTAAAGACCTTACAGAGAAGCTTGAAGAAGGAAATGCAGCAGCAGTCTTTTATGAGAATCCTTCTTATCTGGGATTTTTTGAGACTCAGGCGCAGGAGATTGCAGATCTGGCACATCAGTATGATGCTCTGTGTATCGCTCAGCCGGAGGCAGCGGCTCTCGGAATTATGGAAAGCCCGGCAAATCTGGGTGCAGATATTATCTGCGGGGATATCCAGCCGCTGGGAATGCATATTCAGTTCGGAGGAGGCCAGGCAGGTTTTATCGCATGTCAGAATGACACAGAATTATTAGAGCAGTTCCCGACCTATATGTACGGAATTACAAAGACAGCGAAGGAAGATACCTACGGATGGGGAAGAGCCATGAATTACCGCTGTTCTCACGGAAGCCGTGAGAATGCCAATGAGTATTTCGGTACAGAGTCCGGACTCTGGGCAATTACGGCAGGCGTGTATCTCGCAAGCATGGGGCCGCAGGGAATGTACGAGCTGGGTGAGACGATTGTTCAGAACGCTAAATATGCCATCGAGAGATTATCCGGGATTAAAGGTATTAAGGCAAATGTGTTCGGCGGTGCGAATTTCCAGGAATTTGTCGTTAATTTTGACGAGACAGGCAAGACAGTAGAAGAGGTTAATAAAGCGCTTCTTGAAAAGAAAATATTCGGTGGAAAAGATCTGAGCAAAGATTTTGAGAGTCTCGGGCAGAGTGCGCTTTACTGTGTATCCGAGCTGACAACAGAAGAAGAGATTGAAAAGCTGGCACAGGCGCTGGCTGAGATTACAAGGGGGTGCTAGGGATGGGATATTATAAAACAAATCGGGATTTCCACGAAGCACGCTGGGATGAGCCGATCATTATGGAATTGGGTAATCCGGGAGAAAGAGGCGTACTGGTGCCGAAAGCTTCTGAGAAGGTAAGAGAGGCAGCGGGAGAGGTAGAAGATCTTGTTCCGAAGGGATTACTTAGAAAGTCTGCACCTGAATTGCCTGAGATGTCCCAGATGCAGGTGCTCCGCCATTACATGCGATTATCGCAGGAGACGATAGGAACAGATATTAATATCGATATCGGTCTGGGAACCTGTACGATGAAATACAGCCCGAAGATCAACGAGCAATTCGTTCGTTCCGAAAAACTCGAAGAGCTCCACCCTTATCAGGATGAGAGCACGGTACAGGGGATCCTGGAGATTATGTACAAAGATCAGGAGTATTTGAAAGCAATCTCCGGAATGTCCTGCGTAAGCTTGCAGCCTGCGGGAGGAACACAGGCGATCTTTGCGAATGTTGAGACGATCCGTGCTTATCATGAGGCCAATGGAGAAGGCGAGAAGAGGGATGAGATCATCACTACGATCTTTTCCCATCCGGGGAATCCGGGAACGGCTGCCACGCTGGGATATAAGGTGATCACGCTATATCCGGACAAGGAAGGTCTGCCGGATATTGAAGCATTAAAAGCGGCAGTCAGCGAGCATACGGCAGCTCTTATGATCACAAACCCGGAAGATACGGGAATTTACAATTACCGGATTCAGGAGTTTGTAAAGATCGTTCATGAAGCAGGAGGACTCTGCGTATACGACCAGGCGAACTTAAATGGATTGTTCGGGATTACCAGAGCCAGAGACGCCGGATTTGATATGTGCCATT
>CAZNXL010000100.1:0-7022 GCA_964577075.1 uncultured Dorea sp.
GATGAGGAGGAAGGGGCGGATATGATCATGGTGAAGCCGGCGCTTTCCTATCTTGATATGATAACAAAAGTAAAGGAGATTACCAATCTTCCGGTTGCAGCCTACAGTGTCAGCGGTGAGTACGCCATGATCAAGGCGGCGGCGCAAAAGGGATGGATCAACGAAAAACAGATCCTGTGTGAGACTGCAATTGCCGCATTCCGCGCAGGAGCACAGAGTTATCTGACCTACTATGCGAAAGAACTGGCAGGATATATGGATGAAGGGATCATAGGATAAACGAAAGGGGAACAAAAAAGATGATATCTTTTGAGAGTGATTATACGATCGGGGCACAGGAAAAGATTTTAAATCGTATGCGGGAAATAAATCTGGAACAGCAAAAGGGGTATGGTACAGATGTAATCTGCGAGAGCGCCAAAGAAAAAATCCGGAAAGCATGTGAATGCAGCGATGCGCAGATACAGTTTCTGGCTGGGGGAACTCAGACAAATTCTATCGTGATCGCAGCGATGCTTGAAAGATATGAGGGTGTTGTGGCAGCACATACCGGACATGTCAGTGTGCACGAGGCGGGAGCCGTCGAATATACCGGACACAAGGTATTAGAGATTCCGGGGCATGACGGTAAGATGAAGGCGGAAGAGCTTAAGGAGTATCTCGAAGCATTCTGGAAGGACGGCAATCACGAGCATATGGTGTTCCCGGGGATGGTGTATCTCTCACATCCCACAGAGTATGGAACTCTCTACACCCTGAAAGAGCTGAAAGATATATCAGAGGTATGTAAAAAAAACGGAATTTCCCTCTATATGGACGGCGCGCGCCTGGGTTACGGATTAATGAGCAGAGATACAGATGTGACCTTGCCGGATATTGCAAAGTATTGTGATGCATTCTATATCGGCGGCACGAAGGTGGGAGCGCTGTTTGGCGAGGCAGTTGTATTTACGAAAAACAATATGCCCGGGCATTTCCTCACCATGGTAAAGCAGCAGGGCGGACTTTTGGCGAAAGGCTGGCTTTTAGGGCTTCAGTTTGATATACTGTTTACAGATGATCTGTATTATGAGATCAGTAAAAATGCGATTGACAGGGCAGAGCAGTTAAAGGGAATCTTTAAGAAAAAGGGCTATCAGTTTTATCTTGAGTCTCCGACAAATCAGCAGTTTATCATCTTGAAAGATGCGCAGGCGGAGAGATTGCAGGAAAAGGTGGGATTCAGCTTCTGGGAGAAGTATGATGAAAGCCATACGGTAGTGCGGTTCGTTACGAGCTGGGCGACGACAGAGGAAGACGTGCGTATGCTGGAAGGGATCCTTTCGTGAAAAGGAGCATCCTTTTATAATATTTATTAAGAGACACCTCCTGTGTGGGAAAGGTGTCTCTTTCTATGATGCGAAAAGTTACATGCAGGATTCTAAAGATGTGAAAAAATCCGGATAAGAGACATCCACGCATTGACCGTCCAAAATCGTGGTTTCTCCAGAAGCCGTAAGTCCTGCCACTGCAAAGGACATAGCGATACGGTGATCGAGATGACTGTTGATCTGCGCACCTTTTAGCGGCGTTCCGCCTTCGATGATCATACCGTCGTCTGTAGGGGTGATATTACATCCCATAGCCTTTAAGTTCTCAGTTACCGTGTCGATCCGGTTCGTTTCTTTCACTTTCAGTTCGGCGGCATCCCTGATAACAGTAGTTCCCTCTGCATGTGCTGCCATCACGGCGATGATCGGAATCTCATCTATCAGTGTGGGGATCAGTTTTCCCTCAATGACGGTTCCTTTTAGGGTACTGGTTTTTACAAGGATGTCAGCTCTTCCTTCCCCGCCCTCGAAGGATTTACTGAGTAAAGTAATATCGGCTCCCATGGCCTCGCATACTTTTAAAAATCCTGCGCGGGTGAAATTCGTTCCCACATTTTTAACAAGAAGCTCGGAACCGGGGACTAAAAGTCCTGCGGCAATAAAGTATGCGGCAGAGGAGATGTCTCCCGGGACGCAGATCTGCTGCCCGTATAGTTCGCTGCATGGCTTAACATGCGCGGTGGCGGTTCCATCGGTGTGAAGGGTTGTAGACACGCAGGCTCCGAAACTTTGCAGCATCAGCTCTGTGTGATTTCTCGATAATGCGGGTTCCGTGACAGAAGTTTCTCCATCAGCATACAGACCGGCAAGAAGAACTGCGGATTTGACCTGAGCGGAGGCAACAGGAGACTGATAGTGGATGCCATGTAAGACTCCGGGTTCTACCCTGAGCGGAGCACAGTTATTACCGTTGAGACTGGTGATATTTGCCCCCATACTGTTTAAGGGGGTCATGATCCTTGCCATAGGTCTGGAGTTTAGTGAATCGTCGCCGGACATAACAGAAGAGAAGTTCTGCCCGGCAAGAATGCCTGACAGTAATCTTGTGGTTGTCCCGCTGTTTCCTACATTCAACACTTCTTTCGGGGCGGTAAGACCCATAAGCCCCTTGCCGTGTACCAGAATGCAATCCGGGTGTTCTTCAATATCAATTCCCATTTTCCGAAAGCAGTCAATTGTAGACAGACAGTCTGCTCCGTTTAGAAAATGGGTGATCTCGGTTGTCCCTGACGCAATGGAACCGAGCATAATGGACCGGTGGGAGATGGATTTGTCCCCTGGAATGGTTACTTCGCCTTTTAGTCCGCTTACCGGATAAATCTTTCTAACGCTCATATACAATATACCTGAATTTCTGCAGTAATTCTGCGGCTCTCTTAGAAGAAGCCTCATCGTAGAATTCTATGCGCAGAACCCCTTCCTCAAATTCTCTGTTATTCACAATTCCGATATTCTTGATATTCAGCCCGTTGGAGGCCAGAATGGTCGCAATTGCGGCAATCCCTCCGGCCTCATCGATAATGTCACAATAGACGGCGTAGGCTTTTTTGATCGGGCCGGCGGAAGAACCCGGAATAGCATTCCGGTAATTCCTTGATGAGTCAAAGCATTGGTACAGCTTCTGCCCGTCTGACTCATCAATAAGCTGTCGAAACTGTTCCAGTGAGGCGATATACTGTCCCAGTATTTTTGAGATGTTTTCTTTGTTTGTGAGGCAGATATGCTGCCACATGGTCGGTGAAGAAGAGGCGATGCGGGTAATATCCTTGAAGCCCCCCGCAGCCAGATTCTTCATAAGTTCATCCTTTGTGTCCGTATCTTTCACAAGATTTACAAGGCTTGAAGCGATAATATGAGGAAGATGGCTGATGGTTCCCGTCACATAATCATGCTGTTCATAATCAAGGATGACAGGGATCGCCCGAAGTTTTTTTACAAATCCTTCAAAACGGTCGATCTTTTCCTGCGCAACTTTTTTGGTGGGTGTCAGTATATAGTAAGCATTCTCGATGAGCATAGCCTTAGAGTTGGCAAATCCTGACTTTTCGGAACCGGTCATTGGGTGTCCGCCGATAAAATACTGTTCAATGCCCAGAGTCTCCACTTCTTTATGGATGTTTGTCTTGACGCTCCCCACATCCGTAAGGATACATCCGTCATGAAGGTATTCTTTCATCTGTTTCAGATAAGCTGCGTTATATACAACAGGAGCGCATAAAAAGATATAATCACATTGACGGAAATTATCGTCAATCGTAGTGGCGGCTACGTCAATCACCGATTCCTGAGTCGCCAGGGCAAGCGTCTCCTTGTTTTTATCAAAGGCTATGATCTCACAGTCGGGATAATACTGGCGGATCGCTTTTGCGATAGAACCGCCGATGAGTCCCAGACCGACAAAGCCGGCTTTTTGTTTCATGATGTTCCTCCTTGTCAATTGGAAATGTCCAATTAAAAATAACCTGCTCTTATTTTATAAGTTCTGTACGATTTTGTCAATGCTATGCCACTTTAAAGCGAAAAAGTACCGGGCTGTGATGTCGGCTTTATAAAACTTGCATAAATGAGTTGTATTATTGGAGAAATTTTAGTACAATGTTTACATGAGATTTTTCTAAAACAAGGAGGCAGCAAAATATGAAAGTTTATAGAACGGACGAAATCAGAAACGTAGTTCTTTTAGGACACGGCGGAAGCGGAAAGACAAGTCTTGTTGAGGCTATGGCTTATGTATCCGGCGCAGTGAACCGCATGGGTAAGGTCTCGGATGGGAACACTATCAGCGATTTTGATAAAGAGGAACAGAAACGTGAATTCTCAATCAGTACATCTCTGATTCCGATCGAGTGGGAGAAGGCTAAGATCAATATACTGGATACCCCGGGATACTTCGATTTCGTCGGAGAGGTTGAGCAGGCAGTAAGCGCTGCGGATGCCGCGGTTATCGTCGTATCCGGTAAGGCTGGAGTTGAGGTTGGAACGGAGAAAGCATGGGAACTTTGTGATAAATACAACCTGCCGCGCATGATATATGTAACAGAGATGGACGTGGATGATGCAAGCTTCCGCCAGGTAGTCGAAGATCTGACAGAAAAGTATGGGAAAGTGATCGCTCCTCATTTTTCACCGATCCGTGAGAACGAGAAGCTGACAGGATATGTGAATATTATCAAGAATGCCGGAAGACGTTATACAGGTATCGGACAGAGAGAAGAGTGTGAGATCCCGGCGTATTGTATGGAATATGTAGAGAGCTACCGTGAGAAGCTTCTTGAGGCGGTTGCAGAGACAAGCGAAGAATTCATGGAGCGTTATTTTGCGGGAGAAGAGTTTTCTGTAGAAGAGATCCGCGCAGCGATGCGTTCAGAAGTTATGGACGGCAGTATCGTGCCGGTTGCTATGGGTTCTAATGTTCAGGCACAGGGCGTTGCGAACCTGTTATCTGATATTGTAAGATTCTTCCCAAGCCCTGACTGGAGAGAGTGTGCGGGTATCAATCTTAAGACGAATGAGATTTATGAGGCAAACTACGATTTCTCAAAGGTAAAATCAGCATATGTATTTAAGACAATGGTAGATCCGTTCATTGGAAAATATTCTTTCATTAAGGTGTGTTCAGGCGTACTTAAGGGAGAAGATGTTCTCCATAATCAGACATCCGATGCCGATGAGAAGCTGGGAAAGATCTATACAATGGTTGGGAATAAGCCGCTGGAAGTAAGCGAATTGTTCGCAGGAGATATCGGCGCAATTGCAAAATTGAGTAATACAAAGACAGGAGATACTCTTTCTGCTAAGACAGCCCAGATCCTTTACGGAAAGACAGAATACTCCAGGCCTTATACGTATATGAAATATGTAACGAAAAATAAAGGTGATGAGGACAAAGTATCTCAGGCATTGCAGAAGATGATGGCAGAGGATATCACTCTGAAGGCGGTCAATGACAGTGAGAACCGTCAGACATTGCTCTACGGCATGGGCGATCAGCATCTTGAGATCGCCGTAAGCAAGCTTTCCGAGAGATATAAGTGTGCGGTAACACTGGAGACGCCTAAGGTTGCATTCCGTGAGACGATCAAAAAAACCTCTGACGTGGATACAAAGTATAAAAAACAGTCCGGCGGTCATGGACAGTACGGACATGTAAAGATGAAATTCGAACCTTCCGGAGATCTGGAGACGCCTTACGTATTTGAGGAGACGGTTGTGGGCGGCGCCGTACCGAAGAATTATTTCCCGGCTGTAGAGAAAGGACTTCAGGATTCTGTACTGAAAGGACCTCTGGCGGGATATCCGGTAGTTGGCGTTAAGGCAACATTGTACGATGGTTCTTACCATCCGGTAGATTCTTCAGAGATGGCATTCAAGACAGCTACCATTCAGGCATTTAAGAAAGGATTCATGGAGGCGGGTCCGGTTCTTTTGGAGCCAATTGCATCTATCAAAGTAACTGTTCCGGATGATTATACCGGAGATATTATGGGCGATCTTAATAAGCGCCGCGGCCGTGTGCTTGGTATGAATCCGATCAGTGGTGGTTATCAGGTCATCGAAGCCGATATTCCTATGACAGGATTGTTCGGATACTGTACAACTCTTCGTTCCATGACCGGAGGAAGAGGAACCTATGAATATGAGTTCGCACGCTACGAGCAGGCTCCGTCTGATGTTCAGGAAGCAGAAATTGCAAAGAGGGCAGCAGAAGAATAATTCACAGACATGATCAATAAAAAGATCAATAAAAAAGTAGATAAGAAAAGCCCGAAGAGGGCTTTTCTTATGTTTATAAAGGTGATATACTCTAAGATGTTTTAAAATAATATAAAATATCGGAAGAGGAAGGAAAATGAAAATAGTAATTATCGGTGATGGTAAAGTAGGGCATAAGCTCGCTATACAGCTATCAGAGGAAAACTATGATATTGTTTTAATTGATCAAAATGAGGGAAAACTACAGGAAGCATTAAATAACATGGACATTTTCTGTATTCCGGGCAATGGTATGGATGCAGAGATATTGAAACAGGCGGATGTTCCTCATGCGGATTTGGTTATCGCCTGTGCCTCTACAGATGAGATGAATATGCTTAGCTGTCTTCTGGCAAAAAGGCTGGGTGCGAATCGTACGATTGCGCGGGTGCGGAATCCATTGTATTATAGACAGATCGGGATGCTGAAAGAAGACCTGCATCTTTCCATGGCAGTTAATCCGGAACTGGCCGCTTCCAATGAGATCATGAGAATTCTCTTATTTCCGGCGGCCAGTAAAGTCGAGACTTTCATGAAGGGACGGGTCGAGCTGGTGGAATACCTCGTGGGAGCGGGCAATTCTCTGGCAGGGATTTCTCTCGCAGAGGTCTATCAAAAGTTCCAGATTAAGATCCTGGTATGTGCGGTTAAGAGAGGAAACGATGTCTATATCCCTGATGGTAACTTTGTGGTAGAGGAGGGAGATCGCCTTCACATTGCGGCGCCTCATCAGGATCTAAAGACGTTTTTCAAGTCCTTGAAGCAAAAAGATACGAAAGTAAAAAAAGTATTGATCTGCGGGGGAGGGCATGTCTGCTTTTATCTTGCGGCGCAGCTTGTACAGGTCGGAATGCAGGTGAAGATCATTGAACAGACAGAAAAAAGATGCGAGGAGCTTTG
>CAZNXL010000101.1:0-6974 GCA_964577075.1 uncultured Dorea sp.
CAGGTCGGGAACGAAGCAGCACTAAGCAGAACCTTCCGGGTGCCGTAAGGGCGCCTGGGCTGAGTTAACTGCTGAGGTAACGTCTGTGAATACCGGTTCGAAGCGTAACGCACGAAAAAAGAGCAACAAAGGGGATGAATTGCATCGGCTGCGATTCATCCCCTGATTGATTTTTTCTTTTCTCTTAATTCTTTAAAAAAAGATTTCATCATCTGGCTGCATTCCTCTTCGAGGATCCCCGTCGTCAGTTCTACCTGATGATTAAACTCCGGTACCTGCAGGAGATTAAATATAGATCCGGCGCATCCCGCTTTCGGATTCATACAACCGACCACCACTCTTGTCATTCTTGACTGCACGATAGCGCCGGAGCACATTTGGCAAGGCTCAAGCGTGACATACATCGTGCACCCCTCTAAACGCCAGTCATCCATCTTTTTACTTGCTTTGCGGATCGCGATCAGTTCTGCGTGAGCAAGCGTATTCTTATCGATCGTTCTGCGGTTATACCCTCTCCCGATGATCTTATCCCGGTATACGATCACACATCCGATAGGCGTCTCTCCGGCCTCATATGCTTTCTTCGCCTGCCGGAGCGCCTCTTTCATATATTTTTCATCTGTACTCAACATAACTATCCTCGCTCCATCACTGTTAGATCTCTATTGCCATCCGGATATGGTCTTTACCGGTCTGCACCAATAGCCAAACGGTTCGTCTTCATTGCATTCCTCCGGGTTCAGATCCACTCCCGCCTCTTCCTTTGCGATAAATTCTGTAAATCCAAAAGCCGCCGCCGCTCTCTCTTCCTTTTCATGATAAATTCCGGGAACACCAAGCAGTGTCTGTTCGCTGCTTTCCAGTAACGCGAGATGATGGTAATTATAATATCCGTGCGTCAAAAATTTATTATTCGCAAGGCGCCACTCACATCGCGCAAGCCTGGATAATTCCGCGCGCTGGATTTTTCTTGCTTTCCACGGTATCTTTGATCTGGAATTTTCCTCCGGACTGTTACCTGGAAAGGAAACACTCTCGCTTTGTAAAAACGGCATGATCTCTATGCTGTCCGCAAGATCTGCCGTTCCGGCTTCCTCCGCCTGCTCACCGGACGTCCATGGTTTCATCTTCGATATGTCCGCCGGGCTGTCATCCCAGACTGCCCCGTATCGCCGTCCACTTTGGTCTTCCAGTACAACGCCGTTGATCTTCTCAAAATTCCCCGGCGCTCCGACATTTTCTTTTGTATAGACAAAACTCCGGTTGATCGCAGGATCGATATGATCCTCTTCTCCCTGCCAGACCCCCGCGCACTCTCCGTCCTCCTCGAAGATAAGGTAGATCTTCAGGCTGCCCTGATCGCCCATATGAAAGCCCTTTCCATGTATGTGGACCATACACTGCTCATCGTCTTTCTCTACCTTCACGAAGCCCACGTTGCGCATGCGTTTTCCCTGTTCATACTCGTACAAATATCGAATAAATCTTTTCAACCTCCCACATCCATTCTGGTTTACTCATCATAATTTATTCGCTTTGTCCGCTTTTCATTCCAAAATTATCCGCGTCTGTCATCTTATATCATTGCGTTCAGTTCCTGATATAACCGCTTAGCGTAGCTGTCCGTCATGCCGCAAATATAATCAGTTGCCAGAAGAAGCCTTAAGTACAGGCGCTCCTGCTCGGATTTCCCCTTCGCCTGCCTGTGGTAAGCGTTCTTATAATTATCGGAGATAAACCAGATCATTCTCGACTCTATCGTCCCAAGCTTTTCTGTATTATCGTCATATTTGATCGCTGCCGTGACGAACTTATTCATCAGATAGTCAATCATCGCTGACTCCGACACTTCCATCCGGTAGATCGCATCCGATGTAAATACTTCCCGGAATGCAAAATCCCCCAGTAAATCCATAAGTTTCTCCGCAAATGTGCGATAGAACAGATCATGCTTGTACTCGCCCCGCATGATTGCCGCATAATTAGAAGTAAACCCATGGGTCGCGCGGTTAATGAGATATCCCTGGACTTTCACCAGCCAGTTCCTGATCGCGTACTCCTCCGGATTATCCACATGCTGCTCTTTTCCATAGAGGTAGACAGCCTCCAGCTCATCCGCCGGATAAAAGGCTCCCGCTCCGGTCTGACGATACAAAATCTGAAGCTCCCTCAGCTCGTCAAGAAGCTTGTGATATGTAATAAATCCCTTGACAAACGCATCCTCAATATCCGCTGTCTTATACGCAATATCATCCGCCGCTTCCAGGATAAAGGTCAGCGGATGTCTCTTCCCGTTCGTTCCTGTCTCTCTTTGTATATCCCTGAAAATCTCCGTATCCGCATAGTAATATCCCAGCTTCTTATCCTTGATATCACCCGAACGTCTGTTCATTTCCAGAGAAGATACGGGATACTTGATCATCGTGCCAAGAAGCGCATACGTAAGATTCATCCCATTATCACCCGCCAGGAAATGAAGCTTCGTCACAAGTCTCAACGCCTGCGCATTTCCTTCAAAATGATACAGATCCCGCTTCATCTGCTCCGTAAGCACATCTGCAACGGGCGTACCGCGGAATTTAAGACGCGGCAGACTCCTCTCGAACCACTCTCTGATCTCCACCTCGCCAAAATGTCCGAAAGGAGGATTCCCGATATCATGGATCAGCCCGGCACATTGCAGGATGTTACAGATATCCTCCTTCATCCGGGGCGTGAATCCCGAATCTCTGTGATAGACCAATAGATTTTCTCCTATATTCTGCCCCAGGGACTTTGCAAATGAGGACACCTCCAGGGAATGCGTGAGCCTCGTGCGGATAAAGTCACTCTTATCCAGCGGAAATACCTGCGTCTTGTCCTGCAGTCTGCGAAAAGAGGCGCTTCCGATAATCTTATGATAATCTTTTTCAAACTCGCTGCGCAGATCATTTCTCTTTGCGCCGCCTGTGGAATCTCTTCCACTCCGCCTTGTCGATAATAATTGTTCCCAGTTCATAACTTTCCCCTAATCAAGATAGACCGGCGGCACATAATCCTTGCCGAGCAGCCTCTTTTTCCGCTCCTGATATCCGAGAAACGCCCATTCCGTCATATCTGTCCATCTGTGATCCTTTCTGTTGTACACCTGCACATACCCGATACGCTTCGGATGCATACGCACACTGTTGGAAGCATACTCTCTTCCGGTATACGGATTAAGTTCTCCCTGTGTAAGATCTTCTTCCTCATCTTCTTCGTCAGATCCCTCCATCCGGGGGCTTGTCTTCTCACGTTTGATCTCGTATTCTTTCCGCTGTTCAAAGGTTATCCCCGGCTCTGTTTCTATATTTTCAACCTTCGATACGTCCTCGTCCGCCTCATCTTTGTCAATAAGCCCGCCTTCCTCTATTTCAGAAGCGCTCTCATCCTCATCCAGATATTCTTCCTGTATCTTCTTTTCTTCCGCTTTTCTGCGAAATCTAAGGTGCGACATCCATCCGTCCTTTTTCCCCGGCTCCTGTTCTTTCTTTTCCTGCCTTTGTTCCCTGAGCTGTTCTCTCTGCCTGTTCCGCTCCTCGCCTTCCCGCTCTATGGCATCCATATCCGCAAGAAGCTCGCGGATCAGCGCCTCTCTCTCAGATTCCTCTGCATTCTTCTGTATGTCAAGAAATTCTCCCACGGTAATTTCATGTTCCTCAGGCGTCTCCTGCTCCCCGGATACCGGATCTTCCCCGGATACCGGTCCTTCTCCGGATACCGGCTTCTCCTCTGACGCCGGCTCCTCTTCAAGGATACTGAGCTTAAATGGACATCCTAAGATCGCCGCGATCATCCGCATGTCCTTCTCCTGAAAGTTATCCCGCCCTAATCTCTGCGTCAGATTCTGCCGCGACATCTTCTTTCCCGTCTGCGTCTCAATAGTTTCCGCCAACTCCTTAATAGTCATACTTTTGCGCTTTAAAATAATCTTTACCTGCTCTCCAAATGTTAGGTCTGACATCCTGATTCCTCCTGTTCAATATTATGTCCTGTCTGTCTCTCTGATTTTTCTCTATTGTAAACTATTAAGTATCTATATCCGCCTTACTTTTTCCTCTTATCTATTCTAGCAAATAGAAAAATATGCGTCAACATCTGCTTAAAACATGCGCTGAACAGATCTTCCTTGCCTTACATACAACAAAAGGCATCCGGAAGATGCCTTTTGAGGGATTTTATTTCCGGCTGTGTTACGATCGACAGATGAGCGCATCTATCGATCTGACAGCCTTTCCTGATATCTTTTTTCATACTGACTTAATCTACCATCACGAACTTAAACTTGACCGGCTGATAATCCCCGATCCCCACCGGAAGCGGAATTCCTGCCTTCATAAGTGCGGCGCCCGTATATACCCGATCCGTCGCCAGATCTTTATAATGCGCCCTTTCCTCAAGTCCTTCAAGATAGATCAGATGGATATGCGGATTGGCCTCGTTACGAAGCTGTACGCCCTCGGCAACCGTCTCTTTCTTATCCTTCGAGACAAACTGCCAGATCACGTAATCATTGTTTTTAAATGGATCGGAAAGTCTGTAATAATCACCTGTCTGTACCAGGCGCTCCTGCTCTTTATATTCTGAGATCTGCCTCTTCGCGATCTCTTTCTCTTCCGGAGTAAGATGTTCTAAGTCAAGTTCATAGCCGAACGTCCCTGCACCTGCGACGACCGCCCTGGTCTCAAACGGGGTTGTCCGCCCCGTCTGATGGTTCGGGCACATACTGACATGAGAACCCATCGTACTGATCGGATAGCCGAAAGAAGTGCCGTATTGGATCTTCAGGCGGTCAATCGCATCTGTATTGTCACTGCACCAGATCTGAGGGGAATAATACAACATCCCCGCATCAAATCTCCCGCCTCCTCCGGCACAGCTCTCAAGCAAAAGATTCGGATATCTCGATACAAGCCGTTCCATCATCTCATAAACGCCCAGAACGTAGCGGTGGAACACTTCGCCCTGCCGCTCGCCGGGGAGGGAAGCTGAGTATACATTATCAACACTTCGGTTCATATCCCACTTCACATAATCCACTTCAAAACTGTCAAGCACCATAAAAATCTGCTTCATCACATGATCGCGGACTTCTTTTCTGGTAATATCAAGATTCAGCTGATGACGGCTCCTGGTCATACGCCTCTGCGGAATGCGCAGCGCCCAGTCCGGATGCTCCCTGTACAGATCGCTGTCTTCCGATACCATCTCCGGTTCGATCCAGATACCGAACTTAAGCCCCAGCGCCTTGATCCTTTTTACCAGCTTCGGGAGTCCGCCTCTTATCTTACCCTCATTGACGATCCAGTCGCCAAGACCGGAATAATCGTCATTGCGCTTGCCAAACCACCCGTCGTCCAGAACAAACATATCAAGTCCGATTTCTTTTGCCTGCGCGGCGATCTTATATAACTTTTCCTCCGTAAAGTCAAAGTAAGTCGCCTCCCAGTTATTGACAAGGACCGGTCTTGGCAATGTCACATATGGACTGCGGATCAGGTTGGAACGATACGCATCGTGATAAATACGCGACAACTTTCCAAGTCCTTCATTGGAATAAGCCGTAATTACTTCCGGTGTTACAAACACATCCCCCGCATTCAGACGAAAGGAAAAATGATAGGGATGGATACCCATGACAAGTCTGGTCTGCTCCATCTGATCGACTTCTATCTCGCACTTGTAGTTCCCGCTGTAAGCAAGCGCAAATCCGTAACAATCGCCATATTTTTCAGAAGTCTGCCGGTCACATAAGATCACAAAAGGATTGTGCTGATGACTTGACATCCCGCGCTTGCTTTCCACGGACTGGACTCCATGATGGAGCGGAAGGCGCTCCATCTGGCGCTCCATCATATGTCTTCCATAGAAATGTATGCAATCCATATGCCTGTTGGTATAATCCATTTCCATAGACATGGCTCGCTGGATCGTAACCGTTTTCTCTCCCTGATTTTCAATTCTCACTGCTCTGGTAATGACATCAAGCTCATGAAAAACTCCATATAAAAGATGTACCTTCAGGTTGCTGATACGGTCATACAGGGTAATCTCCAAAGTTTCGGCCTCATCCTCATCCCCGAACATATGCGGAAGCCCCTCAAGAGAATACTTCCCTTTTGCTGTTTTGTAGCCTTCATAACGAAGATGTACTGCATCGCTGCCATCCTCATGCGTGACCTCTAAACTGTTGATGCGGTAATCGCCATTGCCGTATCCGGAATACTCCTGCGGAAGCACATCTAACGAAAAGGTGCGATCCTCCCCGGCCTCATAAGGATTGCCGGAAAAGCCGCGATCCAGACAGATAATCCGATGGGAGGCTTCGGTATCTCCAATGTCGGCGCCGTAATACAAATGTACCAGCGTATCGTAATCCCGTACCTGCATCTGATACATGTTATTCTTTGTACGCAGAGTAAAAACTTTTGTCTCCTCATGATAGGTGATATACTTCATTCTGCTTATTCCTCTACCTTCATATAATTATCAGGGACGGGACATTCCTAAAAATGCCCCGCCCCGGAACGTATCGATAACGCTTATTTCACTGCGCCGTTTACAACTCCGTTGATGATCTGTTTCTGACAGATCAGATAGAAAATCAGGATAGGCAGCAGCGCCAGCAGGTACGATGCGAACGCTAAATTATAATTCGTACCAAACTGTGTCTGGAATGTAAGCTGTGCAAGCGGCAGTGTATTCGCGCCGGTTCCGGACATAATAACAAGCGGCGTCATAACATCGTTCCATGTTCCGAGCGCTGTAAGCACCGCGACCGTCGCGTGCATTGGCTTCATAACCGGAAAGATCACCTTCCAATATGTCTTCCACGTAGTCGCTCCGTCCACATAAGCGGCCTCCTCAAGAGCCAGTGGGATATTCTTCAAATATCCGGTATACAGCATGACATTCATTGGCATATAGAACACTAAATAGCATAATATAACACCCAC
>CAZNXL010000102.1:0-6964 GCA_964577075.1 uncultured Dorea sp.
CATATGCAACGCGTATATCAACGCTTCTTCCAAAACGCTCTTCATATACCTGCCTTAAATACTGCACAAGCGACTCTTGTTTCCCCTGAGATACGATCGTATCTTTGAGCGTCATGCGCAGAATATCTCCTTCCTCGAAGGAGCACTTCGCCCCGGCAAGCATACTGCGCTCCACGGCGCTTCTCTGACCCAGCTCTAAAAGAAAGCTGTCCAGATACTCATGCATCAGATTCTCCGGTGTATATTGTTCAGACAGTTCATATCTCTCTACTATCATAATCTGCATTTTACCCGTCCCGAAAAGCTGTATCTTTAACAGGTTCTCCATCTCATAGACGAATTTCTTTTTCAACAGATGTCTGCTCAAAATGTGCACACGAATAAAGTCACGATGTGTATTCGTTGCAACTTTCGCGACTTCAACGTCCTGAAATAACATCTCCAGATTCTGATCCACTTTTAACGTCGGAAATACTTCAAAAAATGTTTTATTCATTCCAATTGATAAGCTCCTGTCTCAATGTCTCAAGCAATTCTTCTTCTTTTACTTTCTTTACGACCTCACCTTTTTTTATGAGGATGCCCTCTCCATTTCCGCCCGCGATTCCGATATCAGCCTCTCTTGCTTCCCCGGGGCCATTCACCACGCACCCCATCACCGCGACCTTAATATCCAGCGGGATATCAGCGACCATGGCTTCCACCTGAGTTGCCAGCCCGATAAGATCAATCTTTGTGCGTCCGCATGTAGGACAGGACACTACCTCAATCCCGCCTTTCCTGAGTCCCAGTGTCTTTAAGATCAGTTTGGCTGACTTAATCTCTTCTACAGGATCTCCGGTCAACGAGACCCGGATCGTATCGCCGATCCCCTGATTTAAGATCAGGCCGAGACCGATCGAAGACTTAATATTCCCTGCCAGAAGTGTGCCGGACTCTGTGATCCCCACATGAAGCGGATATGGACACCGCTTTGCGATCAATTCATGTGCTTTTACACACATCATGACATCAGAGGACTTGATGCTGACTACAAGATTATCGTACCCCATCTCCTCTATCATCTTCACTTTATCAAGAGCGCTCTCCACCAATCCTTCCGCCGTAACACCTCCGTATTTTTCTACCAGACCCTTTTCCAGAGAACCGCTGTTTACTCCCACACGGATAGGGATCCTGCGCTCTTTTGCCCTCTCAACTACAGCCTTCACGCACCGGGCATCCCCAATATTCCCGGGATTGATGCGGATCTTATCCGCTCCGCTTTCAATAGCCTTGATCGCCAGACGATGATCAAAGTGAATATCTGCAACGAGAGGTATGTGTATCTGTTTTTTAATCCGCGCCAATGCCTCTGCCGCTTCCATCGCAGGCACCGCGCACCGTACGATTTCACATCCTGCAGATTCTAATTTGAGGATCTGCTCTACTGTTGCTTCTACATCCTCCGTCTTTGTATTTGTCATTGACTGGATGGCTATGGGGCGTCCCCCTCCGATCACCACATTTCCTATCCTGATCTCCCTCGTCCTTTCTCTAAACATACCAGATTCCTCCGTCTTTGTTCCTTATTATTATATTTATAAATTGAAAATCCTCTATCACCACCGCTTTCATCGATGACACATAGAGGAATATCTTTCAATGTTACTTTTTCAGAAATATCAGTTGCTCTCCATATTCACGTTCTGTCAATGTAAGCTGCCTGTGTTCCACACTGTAGTTGAAAGTAGTATCTATCACGCCCACAGCGTTCTCAAGCATTTCCTTCGTATACTGCCCGTCTGAATCTTCAGAAAGCCGCTGAATCTCTTCTTCATCTAAATGCATGGATATCGTTTTTTCATCTCTATCCAATGTATAATCCATCTTCACATCAACATTTGTATTTTCAGCAAGCTCCGGCAGGGTGACAACAACTATTCTGCCAGACTTGATCGTCATCGTAAAATTACCGTCCTCATCCTCCCAGCTGCCTTCTAAAGGATTCGAGGTAAAAAGCTTCGTCAGTAAATAGACCGCGATCACCACAATCAATACAGAAGAAACTGCCGTTGTAATTCTCCATATTTTACTTCTTTTAGCTTCATCATTCTTTGCAATTATCATAAACTCTTATCCCCTCACATTTTTTACTGCTTTCTTAAATTATATTTATTTTTTTTGCCTCTGTCAACGGGTACTGTAAACTACCCTTCCATTTCCACGAGCAGATAAAATCCCCTCTCCGTCTTTTCTATTTTTTTAATAATACCTTTACGGGCCATAATTCTTTCGCCTGTCCTATATATTCCGGACATTGCGACAGACGGCTCCACAAGATATGTATATTGCCCCGTCACAGCGCTTCTCTCGCTGATCTCTACTTCCTGTCCTTCTTCTACAAGCCCTTCCCGCTCCATTTTAAATCTCTCCTGTCTCATTTCGACTCCTCTCCGTTTTTCATAATGTTTGTTGATTTCCGGAACAAAATAACTGTATATAGTTGCATCTTGACACATTAGATGTTCTTTTCCGCAACACTTGATAAAATATAAAACATGATATGTGGAAAGGAGGACAACCTATGACTTTTTCAAAAAAACTCAAAGCACTTCGCCGCGAAAACAAGATGACGCAGCAGTATGTGGCGGATCATCTGAATGTTGCCCGCTCCACAGTAGCAGGATATGAGACAAAGAGCCGCCAGCCTTCTCACGAAAAGCTGACGACGCTTGCTAATCTGTTTCATGTTACAGTTGATTATCTGCTGGATGATGAAATCATCTCCATGGACAGTTCCCAGTGCGTCATCCATACAGACGACGAGAAACTCCTTATTGCCAGATACCGGAGGCTGTCGCCATCTTCCAGGCAAAAGCTCTCAGAATATATCCGCCTTCTCGAACTCAGCGATACGCAGGATTGCTGAAGCTTTCAGCGCTTTTAACACTCCTCGGCGATCTTCTTTAATAATACTTCTGTATCTTCCCATCCAAGGCACGGGTCTGTGATAGATTTCCCATATTCCATATTGTCACAGATGTCCTGTCTCCCTTCTTTTAAGTAACTTTCGATCATAACGCCCTTCACCAGATCCCTCACGCCATCGCAATGTCTTCTGCTGTGAAGAACCTCGCTCACGATACGGATCTGCTCCTTGAAAGCCTTATTTGAATTAGAATGGTTTGCATCAATAATGACTGCCGGATTCTTAAGCCCCTTTTTCTCATACAGATTAAGGAGCCTGATACAATCTTCATAATGATAATTTGGAATACAGGTCCCGTATTTGTCCACACCGCCTCTTAAGATCGCGTGTGCCAGTTCATTACCTTCTGTCGTCACATCCATCCCGCGGTAGATAAACCTGTGCCCCATCTGTGCCGCAACAACAGAATTCAACATGACAGCCAGATCTCCGCTGGTCGGATTTTTCATTCCCACCGGAATATCCATTCCGCTCGCGGTCAATCTGTGCTGCTGATCCTCCACAGACCTGGCTCCGATCGCCTCATAGGAAAGAATATCATCCAGATAGCTTCTGTTCTCAGGATAAAGCATTTCATCTGCTGAGGTAAGACCGCTCTCCTCCATAGCTCTTATATGCATTTTACGGATTGCAAGGATTCCCGCGTAGAGATCCGGAGCCTTGTCCGGATCAGGCTGATGGAGCATCCCTTTATAGCCCTCTCCGGTGGTCCTCGGTTTATTCGTATAGATCCTCGGTATCAGGATCAGCTTATCTGACACCTCTTCGTTCACTCTCGAAAGGCGGTTGACATATTCACATACCGCATCCTCATTATCTGCAGAGCAGGGACCGACAATGACCAGAAATTTCCCGGATCTCCCGGTAAACACATCACGGATCTCCTGATCCCTTTTTTTCTTCATTGCAATAAGCTTATCGGATAATGGATACTCTTTCTTCAGCTCTCCGGGCGACGGAAGTTCCTTATTGATTCTCATTGCCATCTTAATCTTACTCTCCTTATCTCGCGATCAGCTCTTCAATCTCTTTAATCTCCGGCATAGAGCGAAGCGCGCCCTTTTTCAATGTAATGAGCGCTGCCCCTGCATTGGCGAATGTAAGAATCTCGGAAAGTTTCTCTTCATCAAGATGATCAATGCCATATTTCAGAACGCCGTTGATCGCATTTCCGCAGAAAGTATCTCCTGCGCCCGTCGTTTCAATGGCCTTCACGGCAAAGCCTTCTTTCTCTACTCTGAGATCTTTATAGTATGCGCGGCTCCCGTCTTTCCCCAAAGTAAGGAAAATAAGCGGGATATTATAGGTATCCTGAAGCCACTTGATCCCCTCGTCATAATCTTCTTTTCCGGAGATAAACTGGATCTCGTTATCAGAAATCTTCAGCATGTCACAGTATCCGAACACATACCTCATGGCTTCCTTCGCATCATCTAAAGAATTCCAAAGCGGAGGCCTTAAATTTGGATCAAAGGTGATGAGGCAGCCCGCTTCCTTTGCCACTTCCAATGACTTCTTCGTTGCACTTAACACCGGCTCAGCCGTCATAGAAAGTGTTCCGAGATGAAATACCCTGCTCTGGCGGATCAGATCATAATCTACCTCATCCTCTGTAAGCATCATATCCGCACCGGGTTTGCGGTAGAAAGAAAACTCCCTGTCTCCATCCGGGAAGGTATGTACAAATGCCAGCGTTGTATTCACTTCCTGATCCACAAGCATCCCCTTTACATCTACTCCTACTTCTTCCATTGCTCCGCGCAGCAGGCGTCCGAACTGGTCATTTCCTACTTTTCCGATATACGCTGTCTTTCTTCCTAACTTTGCCAGCATGGCAAGTGCATTTGTCACTGCGCCTCCCGGACATGCTTCAAAGATATTATTTCCCTGTTCACTCTGTCCGTTCATTGTAAAATCAATTAAAATCTCTCCAAGGGCTGTAACATCATACAATTTTTCCATAACTACTATCTCCTTCTCTTTTTCGTTATACATCTCTTTATACATCTCTTTAAACATTTTATCATAATATCCGGTTTATTTAAAGTAACAGATGTATGATGTTTGTCTCCGTCCGTCTTATCCTGACAGATTCACTCCGCCCAGGAGCACATAAGATATAAACCACATGATCACGGTTGCCATACAGATCCCTAATATTACTGCCGGAAATGCTTTTTTAAACTTGATGCCGAGAAGGGCAGCGATCAGCGATCCAGTCCAGGCTCCTGTCCCCGGAAGAGGGATCCCCACAAACAATACCAATCCCCAGAATTCATATTTCTCAATCTGATCACTCTTGCTCATCGCCTTAGATTCCAGCCTGTCCACGAGCGGCTTAAATGTCTTTGTTCCTTTCATCCAGTTAAAAATGGGCGTGATCAGCAGAAGGATGAATGGCACGGGAATGATATTTCCGATCACGCTTAACGGGATTGCCACAGATACCGGCACTCCGAGAAGCGGTCCTGCCACTAAAAGAGCGCCTCGAAGCTCCAGGATCGGAATCATGGATATAATAAATACAATTGCTTCTTTGCCAACACTGCCGCCCAGTGCGTCAATAATACCCTGTATTAATGTCTCTGTCATAAATCTCTCCCTTATATCATAACGATCTATCAAAATTATACTGTCGGACTACCTCATATATTCTCTTAAAAATGCAAATAATGCTCCCATCTCTTCTCTCGTTCCCACTGTAATGCGCATATACTGCTCAATGCGCTCGCTCCCCCAGTAACGCACGTATATTCCATTTTTTTTCAGCGCTTCAAACAATTCCTTTGCATCATACTCCGGATGCATGGCAAAGATAAAATTTGCCTGAGAGTCAAGGCAGGAGAATCCGAGCTTTTTAAGTTCTTCTTTCGCCCATTCTCTCGTCTTTTTAATCTTTTCAATGCCTTCCGCAAAATATGTTTCGTCTTTCACGGCCTCCACACCGCAGACCAAAGCCGCCTGATTCATCGTGTATGAGTTAAATGAATATTTGGCATCATTCAGATATTTGATCAAAAGCGGATTGCTGATCGCATAGCCGATCCTCATACCTGCCATGGACCGCGCCTTGGAAAATGTCTGGACCACGATCAGATTATCATACTTTTCAATCAGCTCCAAAGCCGACCTCCCCGCAAAATCAACATACGCTTCATCCACGATCACAATTGCATCCTGATTGTGAGCAATCATATCCTCCACGTCTGAAAGCTCTTCATAGAGTCCTGTCGGCGCATTTGGATTTGGGAATATGACCCCTCCATTATCCTTATAATAGTCTTCCTTTACGATCCGGAAATCTTGATCAAGTTTACATACTTCATATGGGATCCGGTACAGTTCCGCCCATACTTTATAAAAAGAGTATGTAACATCCGGAAACAAGATCGGTTTGTCCGAATTAAAAAATGTCAAAAAGCACATAGAAAGCACGTCATCAGAGCCTACCCCCACAAATACCTGGTCTTCCTCCACGCGGTAATACTCTGCCAGTGTCTTTGTAAGCTCCTTCGCCGTCGGATCAGGATAAAGCCTGAATCTGTCTGTATCCATCTCTTCTAATGCTCTTGCTACTCCCGGAGCCGGCGGATACGGATTCTCATTCGTATTTAATTTGATCACCTTATTCTGAGGCTGCTCCCCCGGAACATAGGGCTCCACTTTACGTATATTTCTTTCAAAAGCTTTCATCTAAAAATACTCCTTCGCAAGTTCCTTAAACTTCGGAAGTGAGTTTACGATCGTTTCATAAGATACGCAATACGCCAGTCTCACATAACCGGGACATGCGAAGGAACTTCCTGGGACAATAAGAATATTATACTTTTTCGCCGCCGCGCAGAATGCCTTTTCATCCTCTACCGGAGATTTCACGAAAAGGTAGAATGCTCCCTCCGGCTTAATACACTCAAATCCGCATTCCTTCAGGCCGTTATATAATGTCTCTCTGTTGCGATCATAATAGGAAATGTCTGTCTTCTCATTCAGACA
>CAZNXL010000103.1:0-6956 GCA_964577075.1 uncultured Dorea sp.
CCGCGCAAGCCGCCACGGAAGACTCTTAGGTATCGACAGAGAGTTCTTAGTAGAACTTGCCACAACAGTCATTGAAGGCTCCAAGGACGGTTACCCGGAGTTAGAGGAAAAGAAGGACTTCATCTTCAAAGTTATTACAAAGGAAGAAGAACAATTTAATAAGACTATTGACCAGGGACTCTCCATTCTTGCCGGAATAGAGGAGGAGATGAAGAGCAAGGGAGAGAAGATCCTCTCCGGTGAACAGGCATTCCGCCTTTATGATACTTATGGATTCCCGGTGGATCTTACGATTGAGATCCTGGGAGAAAAGGGGTTTTCTATTGACGAAGAAGGATTTAAGAAAGCAGTAGAAGAACAGAAGAAAAAAGCCAGGGGAACCTTTGGTGAACATAACTATAACGGAAGAGAAGCTACAGTCTACGATGAGATTGATTCGGCGGTCACAAGCCAGTTTGTCGGATACGAGAAGCTGTCCTGCAGTTCAAAGGTTACGGTTCTTACGACAGATACCGAGATCGTAGAAGCGTTATCTGACGGTGAAGAGGGTACGATCTTTGTTGAGGAGACACCGTTTTATGCGACAAGCGGCGGCCAGGAAGCAGACAAAGGTGTCATCAGGACAGAAGAGTTTGAATTTAAGGTTGAAGATACAATGAAGATTTCTGGCGGGAAGATCGGCCATAAAGGACATGTTGTAAAGGGCATGGTAAAAGCAGGCGATACAGTGACGCTAGAGGTGGATGCAGAGAACCGTGCGCTTTCTGCAAATAACCACAGTGCCACTCATTTACTTCAAAAGGCTCTGCGCATGGTGCTTGGAACTCACGTTGAGCAGGCGGGTTCTTCAGTGAATGCTGACAGGCTTCGTTTTGACTTTACACATTTTTCTGCAATGACAGACGAAGAGATTAAAAAAGTAGAAGAGATCGTTAATGAACAGATCCTGAACTGTCTTCCTGTCACGGCTCAGAATATGCCGATTGAAGAGGCAAGAAAGACGGGGGCTGCCGCACTGTTTGGTGAAAAATACGGCGATATAGTCCGTGTTGTAAGTATGGGTGATTTTTCAAAAGAATTTTGCGGCGGTACTCATGTGTCTAATACAGGCGTGATCACGGCGTTTAAGATCATATCCGAGACAGGTGTCGCAGCCGGTGTAAGACGTATTGAAGCTCTGACATCTAAAGGGTTGATGAAATATTATAATGGCTTGGAAGAGAAACTTTTAGAAGTCTCTAAACTGGTAAAAGCAAAACCGGATCAGCTTGCAGAAAAGATTGTGAACCTCCTGGCAGCTAACAAAGCGTTGAACAGTGAAATAGAGAGTCTTAAGAGCAAGCTTGCGCAGGATGCCATGGGCGATGTGATGGATCAGGTTGTGGAAGTGAAGGGAGTGAAGCTTCTTGCAGCGAAGGTTGATGGAGTGGATATGAACGGGCTTCGCGATCTGGGAGATCAGTTAAAAGATAAGCTGGGAGAGGGGGTTGTCGTGCTGGCATCTTCTACAGGCGGAAAGGTAAGCTTGATGGCCATGGCTACGAAAGAGGCTGTTGGAAAGGGCGCTCACGCGGGAAATATGATAAAAGAGATCGCTTCCTTAGTCGGCGGCGGTGGCGGCGGCCGTCCGAATATGGCACAGGCAGGCGGAAAGAACCCGGATGGAATTAATGCAGCCGTTGCGAAAGTAAAAGAAGTACTGGAAGAACAGATATAAAAGAAAAATATAAGTAGAAAAAATATAAGCAGAAAAGCGGGATCAGGACATAAACTTATGTGATGTTTTGATCCTGCTTTTCTTGCTCGCAGTTTTGCGCAAAATCAAATAAAATAAAGATAAAAATAAATTGTAACGAAGAGGTAGTACCGTTACTCTTATATATAGAGGGAGGTGGCTTGGGTGCAGGATTTTGAAGAGATATATGTCAGATATTTAAAGGACGTGTATCGTTTTTTACTGAAACTTTGCGGCAATCATGATATTGCTGATGAGCTGACCCAGTCTACCTTTACGATTGCATTTGAAAAACTGGACGGCTTTCGGGGGACATGCAGTATATCCGTCTGGCTGTGTCAGATTGCAAAGCATGAGTATTACGCATATTATCGGAAGCACAGACACCTTGTACGGGAAGAGGAGGCGTTGAATTATGCGCAGATGGACAGTATGGAGGAAGCGATTATAGACCGTGCGCAGCAAGCCCAGATTCAGAAAATTCTAAATGGGCTGCCAGAACCGTATAAGGAAGTATTTACCTTGCGAGTGATGGCGGAATTTTCCTTTCGTGATATCAGTAAAGCTTTTGGAAGGTCAGAATCCTGGGCAAGAGTGACTTATTATCGTGCAAAATGTATGATTACGGAACGTCTTGGAGGTGATGGTGATGATTAAGTGTGAGATAGTAAAAGATTTGATGCCATTATACATTGATAACTGTTGCAGTAAAGAGAGCGGGAAAGTAGTAGAGAGGCATTTGGAAAAGTGCAGTGAATGCCGGCGGTTATATGATGCTATGACAAAGGAAGTTAAAATCGGAGTCAGAGAGAAAGAGGAGAATCTGTTAGAGCAGGAGCTTTTGCGGGAAGGAAAGGAAGTTATCGCAAGGCAGATAAGGAAAGATTTGATTGAGAAGGCGGCAGCAATAGATATTCCGGTTGATTTTATGATTATTGCTGCAGTATTATATATTTCTACCAATGGGATTGAACTGACTTTTCGCGACAGCAGGCTTTATGAGCTTGGCTATGCATTTGTGACAGTGATGCTCTGTGTTACCGGAGTGGCAGCGGGAATAATGTTTCTTGTAAGAGGAAGAAAGGAAAATGATTGTGTAGCGTCAAGGTTCCTTGTTCTTCTGTCGGTTGTGTGGAAGATAGAGGTGCTTCTCGTATTCGTGGCATTTGCAGTTTTGACGCTTCTTTATCAGATATAGTGGAAAGTTTGGGAGAAAAAAGATGAAAGAGAAAAGAGATACAGAAAAGAGCAGACGAAGTACGATCTATATGTTTTTTATGGATATCTTATTCCAGGCAGTCTGTTTCTTCCCGTGGATTCCGGCGGGAAAAGAAAAATTGAATATTATCTCTTACGTCATACGGATGTTTTCATCAGGAGACAGCCTTTCCTATATTGAAAAGAATCTGGCTCCGTTTTTAGCGAGCTATCGGGGAGTTCTTGAGGCAAATGAGATTGACGGATTTATTTATATTTTTTATATGCATATCATACTGATGTTTGCTGTTCAGTTGGTTGGTATCATCCATATGTTTTTCGCACTTTTCGGGAAAAAGGCACAGATCGTATATATTGGTATGGCAATAACGGGAGCCGTCAATGTCGCACTTGTACAAGAGGGTGTCATGTATGATGTGTTTGTCAGTAATACTATGAGCGCAGTCTGTGTTGGAGCAATGCTTGTCCTTCCGGTATTTACACTGGCAAGTGTGTGTATGATGGAGTCGTGGACAGAAGCCACAAGAGAATATCGCGCGCTTAAGAAACGGGATCGTGTGCTTAAGAAGGAGAGAAAAAGACGGCTTAAATTTCCGGGAAAGTATACCTCCTTATTCTACCGGATAATCTGGAAGAATTTCAGAAACCGCATCGGAATCTATAAAATCTTCCTGATCGTGGGAAGTCTGTCTGTTTCTTTTATCTTTTCGGGAATTGGCATGAGGGAGATGCTTGCCGGACAGAAGATGGGCGCAGAGATGATGAATTTTCTCGTTATGGCAATCACGACCTCTGTATTTTTGATCGTAAATGTGCTTCTTTTTTACATGAAGAATCATATGAAGGATTACAGTATGTTTTTGAATCTGGGAATGAGAAAACAGACCTTGAAGGTGTACATAGCGATTGAATTGGTGAGTTCAATGCTCTTTTCCCTGCTTGCGGGGGTTTTGCTGGGAAACGGAATCCTGATTCTGTGCCGGGCGGTAATTACCGGAGTGCAGGAAGACATCATGAACTTTTCACCTGTCACCAGGAAAACTTATCTATTTACAGGTATCTGTGTACTTTCAGTCTTTGTGGTATCCCTCTTTGCAACGCATGATATCTATATCGATACCGGAATGGCAGGAGCAGAGGATAAGGCAGTAAAAAAAGAAAAGATGCCGGAAAAAGGGAGATTCCTTCGTATAGCGGCGGGAATTATCTGTGCCATAGTATTCGGGAAGTTATATGCGCAAAAAATTATGGCGGAAAATATCTATGTGCTTTTCTTTTTCTTCTTTGGCTGTTATCTGATTTTAAAGACTGTCTGGAGTATGTTATTAAAGGCAGGAAGGAAAAGAGAGGAGACTTATTACAGAGGACTTATAAAGTCCAACTATCTGTATTACAGATTTAAAACAGTATTCCGATATACATTTTTTATCGGAATCGTTCATCTGTGCATCCTTTTTGTGTTTGCAAAGGATATCGTATCTATTATGACAGCGCCTGATCCTGAGACACTCTTCCCTTATGACTATGTATGCCTTGGTACAGAGGAGGAAGAGGTATATTTTGAAGGATTAAAAAGTGAGTATCAGGCGGAAATATCCATTTATCCGATGGTTCGGGCAACGAATGCAGATAATACACTGGCGCCAGATGGATTCAGGGATATCGTTCTGCCTCAGGGACAGCATATCGGCATCTCTGTGTCAACCTACCGGGAATTGTGTGAACAGGCAGGGGTAGAACCAAAGGAGCTTCATTTATCTTCTGACGGGAAGCAGGTGTATATCCTGTATCAGCAGGATGGAAGTGTAGAAGGACATCCGATTGATTATTTTGCATACAGCACGACTCCGTATATTCATATCGGACAGCCGGTAACGTCCTATCACTTTGTGAGGCGTGAAGAGATATTTCCGAAAAGAGAGATTGAAGGGGAAGAAAAACAAATCCTCATTGGAGCGCTGAGACAGGGAGAACATGAGAATCTTCTTGTTTTTTCAGATGAATATATAGAGCACGTCAAAGACAGTTGGAAGACGTACGATTACATGACTGGAGAGAAACTGGAGACAGAAGGGATAGAAGGAGAGAATATCCATCACTGGCCCACAAGGCTCATTCTGATAAAAGCGGATGAGGCGGTAAAAGGAGAACTTAAAAAGGAGCTTGAAGATTTTCAGGATACGCATGAATTTGACAGGATGTTTGATGCATCGGTGCTCTCCTGTTATGATAAGGATACATTAATCGGGGAAGTAAAGGCAAACAGAGTGATGAGACTTACAGTCAATATCTTCATTGCCGGTCTGATGTTTTTGGTGGGAATCATTATGCTGTATCTGAAAAATGAAGCGGAGATTGACGAGAGAAGAAGAAAGCATGAATTTTTAATATGCATGGGTGTGTCAAAAAAAGACAGGATACGGATCTTCCGTATAGAATATTGGAGTTTTTTGCGGCGTTCAATGGAGTTTGCGGTAATCCTTACAATATTTTTTACAGGTATTGTGTGGAAACTGAGAGATTATGGCAGGATGGACTGTCTGAAATATTCCCGCATGTGGGGAATACTGTTTCTTTTGTATCTTGGATTGCAGATGCTGATTATGAAATGGATGGAATCTCGTGTGATTGGAAAGGTGGAGAAATGATGGAAGGGCAAGAAAAGAGAATGATCATTCAGGCGGTGAATTTATACAGAACTTATATGCGTGCTGATCCGGATGAGAAGTCGAATAGCAGAGCGGTTCCGGTATTAAAAGGAGTGAATCTGGATGTTTCCGAGGGTGACTTTGTCGGGATCATGGGAAAGTCAGGATGCGGGAAAACGACACTGATTAAGACATTAGGAATGCTTGACGCACCGACAGACGGAACTGTCTACTTTAAAGGGCAGGATACGAAAGATCTATGGGAAAATGAACTGGCAGATATCAGGCGGAGAGATATCGGGTTCGTGTTTCAGGATTTTTACCTGATGGACAGCCTGTCAGTGAAAGAAAATATTATGCTTCCGATGATCCTTGATAAAAGAAAAGTGAAGGGGTGTTTAAGAAAGTCGGAAGCGCTTGCGAAGCATTTTGGAATCTCCCATCTTCTCAGTAAGAATCCCTATGAATTATCAGGAGGGGAGAAGCAGAGAGTTGCGATCTGCCGGGCGCTTATCAATAACCCGGAGATCATTCTGGCAGACGAGCCTACCGGTAATCTGGATTCCAAATCCGGGGAGACAGTAGTAAAAGAATTTCGGAAGATCAACAGAGAACTGGGAAAGACAATTCTTATGGTAACTCATGATCCGCAGCTGGCAAGTAATTGCAGACGTATTATATTTCTAAAGGACGGGGTGATTCTTGAGAACTTGAGAAGACGGGGCGGGCAAGAGGAATTCTATCAGCAGATTCTTAAGAGAATGAGGAATTTATAGGGGCAAAAAGGGTTAAAATGGTAAAAAAATATTGACGTGAAATAAATATGTGCTATAATCTTAGGTAGTGCAATAAATATACCCGATCAGTCGTATGATGCACAATAGAGGGCTGGAGGGAGGTTAGGTGTGAGACTATGTCAAATGTAATCGTTAAAGAAAACGAGACGTTAGACAGCGCTTTACGCAGATTCAAAAGAAACTGTGCGAAGGCTGGTATTCAGCAGGAGATTCGTAAAAGAGAACATTACGAGAAACCAAGTGTGAGACGTAAAAAGAAATCTGAAGCTGCTAGAAAACGTAAGTATAACTAATATGTGCAATGAAATGGGGCGTTTGTTGACGCCCCATTCTATGTATGAGATGCCACAGCGGCTGACAGTGATAGGATGGAAAAAGAATGGGAATACCAGTGAAGCTTCAAGTGTTTGAGGGTCCCCTTGACCTTCTTCTGCACCTGATTGATAAGAATAAGATCGATATTTATGACATTCCGATTGTGGAGATTACCAGCCAGTATATGGAGTATATTCAGGCCATGGAGCAGGAGGATCTGAGTATTATGAGTGAATTTCTTCT
>CAZNXL010000104.1:0-6909 GCA_964577075.1 uncultured Dorea sp.
CACATCTCTCCTGCCTCTCAAAAAAATTGGGTCACATCTATTTACAACGCAGAGACATCTCCTTGAATTTTTCTAGATTGTTAACCACAACTGAGCCAAAGAATGCACTACCATCTTTCAGTGTTGGCTCGTAAACAACAACTGTAGCACCTTTGGCCTTAATGCGCTTCATGATGCCTTGGATGGAGGATTGCCTGAAATTATCGCTGTTGCTCTTCATTGTCAGTCTGTATACGCCTATGATACATACCCTTTCTTCCTCTGCATCAAAATCTCCACAGTTATAATAACCTGCCATACGGAGTACCTGATCAGCAATGAAGTCTTTTCTCGTGCGATTGCTTTCGACAATTGCCTCTATAAGATTTTCTGGCACATCTGCATAGTTTGCCAAAAGCTGTTTGGCATCCTTTGGAAGACAATAGCCTCCATAACCAAAAGATGGGTTATTATAGTGTGACCCGATGCGAGGATCCAAGCATACACCGTTGATGATTGCCCTTGTATCCAGACCCTTCGATTCGGCATAGGTGTCCAATTCATTAAAATAAGCCACCCGCAAAGCAAGGTATGTATTTGCAAACAGTTTTACAGCTTCTGCCTCTGTAAAGCCCATAAAAAGGGTTTCAATTGGCATCTCATCCAATTTATATCCATCCGACATATAATTATCGCCAAAAAGTTCTTTCATTCGTTCAAGTGATTTTCCCTTAATTGCGCCTTCCTGTAAAAATCCAGCAAATATATGTGCTGCTTTCACAAGTTTCTTATCTTTCAGATCAGTGCCTACGATAATACGTGAGGGATACAGATTGTCATAAAGAGCCTTGGATTCACGGAGAAACTCTGGACTGAACAGGATGTTTTTACTGCCCACCTTTTCTCTGATGGAAGCAGTATATCCAACTGGTATGGTTGACTTTATCACCATGATTGCATTTGGATTGGATTTCATCACGAGATCAATCACTGCCTCAACAGCGGATGTGTCAAAGTGCTGTGTTTTTGAATCATAATTCGTTGGCGCAGCTATAACCACGAAATCCGCCTTAGAATAAGCTTGCGTTGCATCAAGTATTGCATAAAGGTTTAATTTTCTTACCCCTGCTTTATCAGCCTCAAAAAACTTCTCAATGAACTCGTCCTGAATGGGGGATATTCTTTTATTAATATTCTCAACCTTTTCCGGTACAATATCCACAGCTGTCACTTCATGATATTGTGAAAGTAAACATGCTATAGAAAGTCCGACATAACCAGTCCCTGCAACAACAATTTGTGGATTTTTATAATCATTCATAATTTGGTGCTTCTTTCTTTGTGTATTCATATTTTAATCTTCCCATAAATCATATGGAAAACTATGAATAAGTCCTTCTCTCAATTCGTCTAAGTTTTTCGGTAACGGCATTGGTTCCATTTTCTCTGCTTCAGAAATCGTCTTTGCAATCCGAATATTATATCTATGCGTTGAAAAATAATAGTCATAATATTTAAAGATATCTTCACTTTCATTTTCGCACAACATTACAGCTGGAATACCATACGTCTCGGCTAATATAATCCCATGCAACGATGAGGAGATTATTTTTTCAGATGCAACAATCTCGTCCACAAATTTTTGGTATTCATTTGTCTCAATAGATATAGTGTGGTAGTTGTCCAATTCGCGTGCATATCGAAAATGAAATATGACGGAAACTTTATATCTTTTTTCTCTATTAATAGGATCATACATCTGAGGAAGAAGAATAGCAGGATCACCAAAAACATCAGGCACGTTATATCCATCTGCTTTTAACACACGCTGTGTCAACGGTCCCCTTACCGCTCTGACATCATATGATCGAAAATCATTCTGCTTTGTAATATTTGAGGCTTGTTCAAGATTCAAACAACCTGTCCCCCAGATCACCGCATCAAATCCTTTATATCCTATTATACTTCCTATCACAAATAAATGCTTGCTGGGCGTACCCCCCACGTGTGATAGCGGGGCTGATGCCTCTTTTTTGAAGCATATATTCAGTAACAGGCAATGAAAGCCAATCTCCCAAGTTTTTTCTCCATCCCCACCACTCAATATAGATGCCGTTCATTACGGTGCTTTCAAGAGAAACCTTTTCATACCTTTTTTTCCAAACCTTCGGCATAAGAATATAGGAAATGTGTCTTATCTTTTCAGTAAAACTATCATTCAACATCCTTCTCACCTCTGTCTTTCATCAAATAATCAATCGTTCTCTGAACGCCAGATTGCAAATCGAATAGTGCTTTCCATCCCAACGCTTCAATTTTTTCGGATTTCAAGGATGAATCCATCATCAAGTTATAACCCTTTCTTTCAAGATCAGAGGGATTTTCGAACACTACTTTTCTTCCTGTATATTCTGCTAATGCATTTGCCATATCTCTCACAGAAACAATAGAATTTCGGTTTGAGATATTGTATGCCTCTCCATTCTTACCATTCAACAGTACGGATAGAATTGCTGTTGCACAATCTACTGCATAGCAATAAGAGCGTTTTTGCTCACCGCTACTTTTCATATGGATATCATGCCCATTGACCACATCTTGAGTAAACTGGGCAGAAGCTCGGGTATCTGAATTTGTTATGCTAGGTCCGTATATATGTCCAGGTCTGACTATGACAGTCTCTAGACCATATTCCTCTCCATATGCTATACATAGAGTTTCCGCTGCCCGTTTTGCAGAAGGGTAACATGCTCTAGGAATCAGTATATCAAGATTCCCATAATCATCTTCTTTATAAGGTCCTCCTGTCTCTTTTAGCCCATAGACTTCGCTGGATGATATATAAAGAAGTCTTTTTGAATTGTTCTTTACTGCGAAATCCAAAAGAGAATTAAGGCCAATGAAATTCCCGAGCATTGTTTCTACAGGATACATAGTGTATGCCTCTGGATTCGCATTTCCGGCGCCATGAATAATATAATCCGCCCGAGCTTTAATTTCAGATGCTTCAGTTGCATCGAACTGTACGAAGTAATAATCTGCTCCTTCTACGAAACCTTCAAACCGATGTTCCATTCTGTTCTTGCTTCTTCCGGCAAGATAAATCTTTATTCCGGCATCTGCTACATTTAGTTTCATGAGCATTTCAGCAACTACGGAACATATCATGCCAGTAGCTCCGGTAATCAAAATATTTTTTCCATTAAGTAATTCTACATGGGGGATCGATCTTGAAGCCATCTGCAAATCATCCCAGTATTTTTCCGTAAATCTCATTTTAACCAGCTCTCCCTCTGAGTATGAAGCAAGGCCTTAAATATCATCAAGTCATCAACCGTTGTAATTTTCAGGTTTTCTTCAGAACCCTTTGAAAAATATACGGTTTCACCTAAGCTTTGCATTAGCGTACATGATGCGGCCGTATTCGTTATGCCTCGTCTTTTTGCTTCCTCATGTGCCCACAGTAACTTTCCCAAAGTATATGTATGTGGTGTTTGAGTCCGATACAATTGCTCCCTCGGAATTGATACCGTTGAGGATTTTCCATCGTCCCCGCTTCGAAATACGGCCTCTACACACGGAATTGCAGCTACCGCTGAACCACGCTCGTAAAATGTCGCTATACTGTTGGATATTATCTCATAAGACACCATACAGCGGTTCCCGTCATGAATAATCACTATATCATCGGATTTTAATTCCTTTTTCAGTTCCATAAGACCATTATAGATAGATTCCTGGCCGGTTTCCCCTCCTGCCACAACCCATTTTAGCTTCGTGATATTAAATTGACTTGCATAAGCCTTCAGCACCTCAGTCCATGCAGGTAATGTAACAACCAGAATATTATCTATACTGGGATGTTTTTGAAATGCCTCTAGTGTATGAATTATTATAGGTTTTCCTTCAACGTGCATAAACTGTTTGGGAATGTCCTGCCCCATCCTCGTCCCGGTTCCTGCTGCAGTAAGTAATGCTACTATCATAGTAAACCCCTTTCTAAAGATTGACTTTATCTAATATACGGCGAATAATTGTATCGTAATTCTGTGTTTTATCTTCAAAAAGAAATGAGCTGATTTTTTCTATAGACTCTGCCCATTTTTCAGGATTGTTCAGCCGATCCGCGATAACACTGAACAACTTATCGGCTGACTGTACTGGTTCACTAATATGATATTGCCTAAACGGAGCCACAAATCCGCGATCATTCACCTCATACTCTGAATAATCCGGGCAATACTCAACGGTTGGTTTCCCCCAGAAAAGAGCATCACTCGCAGCGGACGAGTAATCTGTCAGTAATAAATCAATATACGGATAAAGTGTATTTATATCATAGTCAGATGCTAAGCTGATAATTTCCCTCATATCGGCAGATTTTTGATGATTGATATCTGCGCTATGCCTTTTTTCAATCCAAAAAATTTTCTCATTATTCAAAAAATCTGCAAACCCGTCTATCTCATCCGGCATTAGTATGCCTGCCCCTTCTTTCCTAAAAGTAGGCAAATATAAGATCACTCTCAATCCTTCTTTTTTCTTGCTCTTAATCATATCTATCATTTCAACTTCGTTGGGCATATATTTCATACATTTACACAACCTCGGATAAGGCGCTCGTATTATCTTTTTAATTTCGATCCCGTTATCAGCCATAATTACTCGCTGACTCTCTTCACTTGTTGTGAGAAAAAAACAGTATCTCCAATAACCCGGAGTCATTAAGGGAACAATCAATTTTTGATGAATCCACCCTTTTAGGGGACTTACCTTGGAACCTTTCTTGAGATTGCCGCTTGCTTTGATACCGGTTCCATGCCATAGTTGGATCTTTATAGCCCTGGCAGAATATTCCGTACTTATATCTCCTATAAGATTGCTATTACCATCAGCGTTGCAGATTAGGTGAACGCCTGCTTTCAAATGATACCTTCTGCTATCTGGCGTTCCGATAAGATACGTCTGATACCCGTTTGACTTCAACATTTCAAAAACATTCTGGTTTCGCGTAGCCCATGCAACTTCCTTAATCCCATACATTTCCTTATTTTCATGTAAATATTGGAACAAGTATCTGGTATTATCCGAAAATTTATCACCCATCCAAGCTCCAAAAAGCCAACATTTTCGATCCCTTCCTTTAAATAATGTACAAAATAATGTATAGAAGTTGTATTTGAATACATTGAAAATACATCCTATCTGTTTTATTTTATTAGTCATATATTATCTCCCATCTTCCTGAATCTATGTTTAGGCTAAACACCCACAAAGCAACGATATTGTTTCACGTTTCACAATCTGCTATTTCAGAGTACGTCAATAGATATCGCTATTATCAATATACTCTTTCACGACAATTTTGGAAGACCGACTTACCACCATGCAATTGTCAGGAACATCAGAGGAGACAACTACTCCCGCACCAATCCGACAATTATCTCCAACATACGCATTACCTACTATAATGACTCCCACATCAGTCAGAACGTCATTGAGTGTTCCGGAACTTTTTGAATCACCTTTTCGAATGTAGGATACTGCCATTCTGGGAATGATGGTATCGTTTCTCCGGAACAGCGGTATCCGTTTCTCTGGAACAGGGGTACATTTTCACTGGAATAAGCAACCGTCCCATATCACACATCCATTCTTCCTTGATTGATCATTACATCATAAAATGACCCTGGTAAATTACAAGATTGTTCTAACCTATACGTCAATTTATGGAAGTCAGCAAATCTTGCAATCATTTTTAATCGCTCCCTGTCATATGGCTTTCCGAATTCCCATTGAAGAATATGTGGATTTAGATTATGGAACCGCGGTAACCGCTCCCACTCGTCTTCAAACCTCTCTGTTACCATAGTAAAAAACAAATGAAATATGAAATAACTTACTGCATAATCATATTTATTCCAGTATGCATACAAAAGCTTTTGGGTTGCTCCCAAGAATATGTTATTTGGTTTGGCGGCAATGAGCCAATTGCTTATCTTACTGACCTCGGTATTTTCCAGTGTAAAATTAGTATAAATGAATAAATCGGTGTCTGTAATATAAGAAGGCATTTTTTCACAGGAACAATATACAGTGGGATCAATCCATACACCGCCATATTTTATCAGGACATCAAGGCGGAGCAAATCAGAGAAATGAGCATCTGATATCGACCCTCTTCTATACTTTTCAAGTATTGAGTCAGGTATGTCTGTGAATTCGGCGTAATTCTCTGATGTAAGAATATTAATCTTCCATCCATCCATTTTTGACGTAAGATGTTTTACGCATCTCCTAACCAGGAGCGGTGCATTCTCTATGCCCTGCAACCAGCACATCCATATTATCTTGGCATCAGCTAAATACCCCCCGCATAACAGTAGAATGCTCAACAATTTTTTTATTTGAATCTTTCTCGTCTAATAAATACCAGAATTCTTTTTTTAATTTGTTATACACATGCTGATTCATACAAATTCGCCGGCATTTAGGTTCTGGATCATAAAAAAACAATAACCTGCTATAGGCAGAGTTTTTCACCATCTCTATTGCCGTATTTCTTTCATGTATAAGCAAAGTTGCTAATTTTTTTAGATATTCCCATATTCTCATATAGTTACCCTCTTATTTTTAACACACTTTTTAGATGATCTTTTGCAAATTTGAATTCTACACTTCTTCTGCTAATTAAGAACATTAAAGCGTTCGGGACAATCACGCAAACCACCATACGGATGAGGAAGGAAGCCAAAGCCCCATTATGTATCAATGAGCATATAAAATATGTGATGCCGCATATCGCCACGGCTTCAACAAAGTGCTTTATTGTCTGCATGATACCTGTCCTATAGTTCTTTTTAAGTACATACCGATAAACAACCTTTATATCCAACGGCAGTGCTATCACTGTTGTTGCCAAAAAAGACG
>CAZNXL010000105.1:0-6844 GCA_964577075.1 uncultured Dorea sp.
TATCATTATTGGCAAGCTTTTCAAATCTGAGGCGTCCATCCGCCATAAGCTCCAGGTCTCCGCGGACTATGCAAGTATCAGATGTGGACAGGATCATGGCGCTGACATTGCTGGCATCGTCAATAATAGAACGAACTCTCGCATAGTCAGGACCGACTTCCGTCACAACGCCTACAAGACCGCTTCCCGCCATCACGTTACAGTTTACCTTGATCCCGTCATTGGAACCTTTATCAATGATAAAATCACTGAACCAGTTGCTGCCATTATTGGCGATCACATGAGCGCCGATCTTATCATAATCCGAATAGTTCTCATCCAGTTTATATAATTCCCGCAGGCGCTCCAGCTCATATTGCTCCTGACGCAGTCTTGTATTGTCAATCGTAAGCTCGTCCACTTTAGTCTGAAGCTCCTCGTTTTTCTTTTTCATCTCTTTCATGGTCTCAAAATTATCAGACATATCACTCAGCCACATGCCGGCATAGCTGATCCCTTTCTGCATAGGGATCACTGTGTAATTTGCAAGGATTCTTAATGGACCGCCGGAATCTGTAAAGCGTCCGATGCCGATCAGGATCAGGCAGACTAACGCAAGGATTACCAGCACATATTTACTTGGAAGTGATGATTGGTTTTTAATCTTCATACTATCTCATCCACCTATATTTTTCGTCTAACATTGAATACGCAAATTTGCTGAGATCACTGGACATCATGATCTTTTTTAATCCTACAATGGTACAAAGCTCCGGTTCCTTCGACGTCCGTGTCGGGATGCCGGTCGCCTTCTCAATATATGTCTCAAGCCCGGGCATATTGGCAATCCCACCTGTGAGAAAGATCCCGTTCTCATGGATCGCGGCGCGAACCTCCGGCGGAGTCCTGTCAATCAGGGACAATATTGCCCGAACACATTCCAAAAGCGGTTCTCTTAAAGATGCTCTTACGAGCCCCATGGCCAACGGTTTCCTGACCGGCAGACCTGTGATCATATCCCGTCCCGCGACCATAACGGCCGTGTCTTCAGACTCGCCGGTATACACGCCAAAACGTTTTCTGAGCGCCTCAGCCGTCAGTCTTCCGATCAGAAAGTCATGGCTGTGTCTTACCAGACTTACGATAGATTCATCAAAGGTAACGCCGCCAATCTTCATCAATTTATTAAAGACCATACCGCCTCCTGCAAGTACAGACAACTCAGTAGTCTCGCCTCCGAAATTGGCGATCAGAAGCCCCTTTGTCTCCTTGACATCCAGATCCATCCCTACAGCGTCCGCAATGGCCCGCTCCACGATATTGACCTCTTTGGCTTTTGCGGTAGAATGGATCACAAGGTCGAAGAATGCTTTTTTTTCAACCTCCGTAACATCTGTAGGAACTGCGATCACATATTCGGAGCCCCTGGCGGACTGACGGTCTCCCTTTAAAAGTCCCTGCAGTAAAAACTGCATATTGTTAAACCTGGAGATCACGCCGCCCCGCATCGGGAATACCACTTCTATGTTATCCGGCGTCTTTTCATACATGACGTAGGCATCGTCGCCGATGGCAAAGATTTCCCGTCCGTTGGCAATCGCGATCACGTCCTTCGCTTTCCAGATCGTATCCTTTTTTTTATCATAAACCTTGATTTCATAAGAGCCAAGATCAAGTCCGTATGTATTTTTCGCCATCTGTCTCTACCCTTTCTAAATAACTCCCTCATTGTGAAGACTGACGTAGCAATTATCACCGATAATGATGTGGTCTAAAAGAACGATGCCGATCATATCGCCGGATTCCCTGATCCGCTTCGTAAGAATAATATCTTCCTCACTGGGCGTGGGATTTCCGCTGGGATGGTTGTGCATTATAATAATTGCAACGGCCTGTCTTTGCAATGCTTCTATAAAAATTTCTCTCGGCGTGATCAGGGAGGCATTGGCTGTGCCTTTGGATATCTCTTTTTCACCGAGTAACTTTCCTTTTGAATTGGACATGATCAGCTTCATTATCTCCTGGTTTTCATGACGCATGTCTTCCATATAATAATTTGCAATCGACTCCGGCGAAGAGAAGGAAAAGGAATCGCATGCTACCGCCTTTGAAAGACGCTTGGAAAGCTCCGAAATGCAGGTAAGCTGCACTGCCTTTACTTTCCCAACTCCCCGGATCTCCATCAGTCTCTCGAGGGAGAACTGGTGAATGCCAAGGATACCGTCCTCTCCGGAATGATACAGGATCCTCTGTGCAAGCTTCAGGACATTCTCGCCGCGGGAGCCTGTCCTTAGGATTACCGCCAAAAGCTCTGCATCGCTCAGAGTGGACGCTCCATATGTCAGACATTTCTCATATGGACGCTCCATGTCGGGGATTTCTTTCATTGTATCAGATCGATTCATCTTATCTTTAGACTCGTACGACATTCTTCAGGAGAATTATAAGAAGCGATAAATAACTATTGCAAGAATCACTCCGATAATACTGGCTATCGTAATCTTAATAGAAAGACCAAAGGTAATGACCAGAATACCGAGATTCAATATAACGGGCTCTTCAAGTCCAAAAGACTGCCCGTAGCCAAGCCACTTAAGCGCCGGCACTCCCTCTGCCAGCATACCGATAAAACCGCCGAGAACAATTCCGGCCAATATCATTAAAAACAAAGCCCAGCTGTTCTTGCTTCCTGTTCCCTTCATAATTATGTACGCCTCCTCATCGTTTCATCTCTTTGAAAACTCAATACATTTTATCATATTTAGGAAAAGGTGTATAGAGTTAAGCTATTAAAAATTTCTTAATCCGGATTTTCCCTGTCGAATGGGCGCCATATTTTGGCGATGTTTTCTGTCACTTTTAGCCCATCCATGGCGGCTGATGTAATACCGCCCGCGTAGCCCGCTCCTTCTCCACAGGGATAGACTCCCCGTATATTACTTTGCATCAGATCGTCCCGGACAATGCGGACCGGGGAGGAAGTGCGGCTCTCCACTCCGGACAGGACGGCGTCTTTTCCGGCATATCCCGGAATCTTTTTATCAAATGCAAACATCCCTTCCTCAAGAGCTTTTGCGATCGTTTTCGGAAAAATGCGTCTCACATTGCTCCACCTGTAATGCCCTTTGATCCGGGGAAGATACTCTCCGGCGCCATCTGATCTTCTGTCATCACAGTAGTCTTTAAAAAGCTGAACAGGGATATTCCCTTTTCCCTCACGGTAAGCAGCCTCTTCAAGATCTCTCTGGAATTCCATACCGGAAAGAACATCGTCACCTTTAAAATCCTCCGGCGTCACAGTCACAATCACGGCGCTGTTGGCATTCTCTCCGGCCCTTTTGCTGTAGCTCATTCCATTTACCGCAATTCTTCCTTTTTCCGAAGATGCATTCACGACGTACCCGCCCGGACACATGCAAAATGTGTAGACGCCCCGACCGTCCTTCGCTTTTGCCGTAAGCTTATATGAAGCTGCCGGCAGGGAAGTATCATAACCTTTCCCATACTGGCTTTCATTAATGAATTTCTGCGAATGTTCGACGCGCACCCCTACAGCAAAGGATTTTGCCTTCATATCGAAAGAAAGATTCTTTAAAGTTAAAAATGTATCTCTTGCGCTGTGGCCGATCGCCAGCACTGCGATCTCAGCCGGAAGTCTGTATGTTTCACCTGTCTTCGTATTCCGGACGACCAATGCTTTCAGCCGCCTGTCATTGCCCTCTGTCTCCAGCTTAAAATCTTCCGCACAGGAATGGAAACGCACTTCTCCGCCCAGACTGAGAATCTCCTGACGCATATTCTTTACAACTTTAGATAAAATATCTGTTCCGATATGAGGCTTGCTGTCATATAAAATATTTTCCGGTGCGCCAAACTGTGTAAAGAGCCGAAGGACTTCCCGGTTTCTCCCGCTCTTATCATTCACAAGCGTGTTCAGTTTCCCATCGGAAAATGTTCCTGCTCCGCCTTCCCCGAACTGAACATTGGAGTTTTCTTTTAAAGCCCCGCCATCCCAGAAATCCTCCACATCCCGCATACGCTCGTCTACATCGGCGCCCCGTTCTAAAATGACAGGCCGGTATCCGAGCTTTGCAAGCTGATAGCCGCAAAAAAGCCCTGCCGGGCCCGCGCCGATCACGACCGGGCTGCAATTAAGAATCTGCTCGCCAACAGGAAGAATATGGTAAGGCTCTTCTCTTTTCACAAAATATACATCAGGGCTTTTTACTCTTGTGTGGATCAGATCCTCCCTCTTTGCTTCCACTTCCACTGTGTATACATAATATAATTCCGGCTTTTTTCTTGCATCCAGAGACTTTTTTGTTATTTGAAAAAAAGTGATGTCCCGTTCATGGGTGCGAAGAATACCGCATACTTTTTTGAGAAGCTGATCTTTTTTGTGGGAAACCGGTAACTTAATCTGTCGAATCTGTATCATCTTATCGCCTCCCGTCTCCAGCTGTCGGCAAAGCCTTGCCAGAACCTGCATTTAAGCCCGCCAGATATCCGCTGGCCCATGCCCACTGAAGATTATAGCCGCCGCAGATTCCGTCCGCATCCAGGATCTCACCCGCCAGATATAAGCCCTCACAGCAACCAGACTCCATCGTACCCGGATCGATCTCTGTAAGACGGACTCCTCCCGCGCACACCTGCGCATTCTCAAATCCGCCGGTAGATTCGATATCTAACAGGAAGTGCTTGCAGGTATGAGAAAATTTCCTGATCTTTTCATCTGTAAATTCCGCCGCGCTTGTCTGAAGCGAAATCTTCGCATATTTTAGAAGACAAGGGATTAATTTACAGTTAAAGATACCGACCAGGAATTCTGAGGCAGACATCTTTTCTTTTCCTTCTTTGCGCAAATGCAGCATCTTTCTGATCTCCGTCTCGGAAAACTCCGGGAGAAAATCGATCTCTGCACGCACATCTTTTTTATAATATAACGCTTTAGCCGCATGACGGCTGACTTGAAAAACCGGTATCCCTGAGATGCCGTAATCGGTGATCTGCAGTTCTCCGGTGTCTTCTCCGAGAAGCCTGTGACCGCTAAAAATACGCACAGTGGCTTCTGTTCGGACACCGGAAGCCTTTTTTAAAGGATGATCCGCTGCCCTGAGCTGTACCAATGCCGGAACGACCGGACTTAAGGAATGCCCAAAGGATCTTGCAAGGGCATATCCGCTTCCGTCAGAGCCAAGAACCGGAGCTGCCTTCGCGCCAGCGGTAAGGATCACCCATCCTGCTTCCATGCGGTGTTTTGTGCCATCCTTCGTGTGCATCTCAATGAAAAAGCCGGATTTTTTTCGAATGATCTTATCTACGTGCACGCCTGTATGTACCTGCACTCCCAGTTTAGAAAGACGCATTGTCATAACCTGAGCCACTGCGGATGCCTGGCCTGAGCGGGGGTAATAATACCCGTTTCTTGATTTTTCCACGATGCCGAGCCGCCGGAAGAAATGAAGAGTGTCTTCTGTGCCGAATCTTTCAAGCACAGGGGCGATCCGTTCCCGGTTGTCACTGTAATAACAGTCTGTATTCATGATCTCATTAGTAAAGTTACAGCGTCCGTTCCCCGTGGAGAGAATCTTTTTTCCAGGAGAATCTTTATGCTCCAGTATGCAGACCTTTGCGTCACTGTGTGTCTCGGCCGCAGTGATCGCTGCCATCATGCCGGAGGCGCCGCCTCCTACGATTACGATTTTTTTCATTATAATTCTACAAGCCCTTTTCTAACCAAATACTCTAATGACATCAGGATACCAAGCTTTGCGTGAGGCCATGTAAGTCCTCCCTGAAAATACACTGCATAGGGCGGCTTGACGGGGCCGTCCGCACTAAGTTCGATGGAGGAACCCTGAACGAAGGCGCCTGCTGCCATGACCACATCGCTGTCATAGCCCGGCATTGCCCAGGGCTCCGGCGTCACATGGGAATCCACCGGCGCTGCCGCCTGAATCCCCCGGCAAAATGCAAGGACGCCCTCCGGGGTGCCAAGCTCTACCGCCTGTATGATGTCATGCCGGCTTTCCGTGCCATTCGGTACTACTGGAAATCCCAGCTTTTCATAAATGTTTGCCGCAAGGATGGCGCCCTTGAGCGCACTTGCCACTACAGTCGGGGCCAGGAATAATCCCTGATAAAAAGACTGCATGACGCCAAGGGATGCCCCCACTTCTTTCCCGAGTCCCGGAGAAGTCAGGCGGTATCCGCAAGAATCGATCAGATCCTTTCGCCCCGCAATATAGCCACCGATGGGTGCAAGACCACCCCCGGGATTTTTAATCAGGGAACCGACTACCATATCGGCTCCCGCATCACTTGGTTCTATTCTCTCTACAAATTCTCCGTAACAGTTGTCTACCATACAGATCACGTCCGGCTTTATCTCCTTCACAAAACGAAGCGCTTCACCGATCTGTGCGACAGAAAAGCTCGGCCTTGTCTGATACCCTTTGGATCTCTGGACAGTTATCATCTTTGTTTTCTCATTGATCGCCTTTTTGATATTGTCAAAATCGAAAGTTCCGTCTTCCAAAAGGTCTACCTGGCGATAAGAAATCCCGTACTCTGCCAGGGAGCCGTTAGAAGGACGGATACCGATCACTTCTTCTAACGTATCATAAGGCTTTCCGCCCATAGATAACAGTTCATCTCCCGGACGAAGATTGGCTCCCAGCGCCAGCGCCAGCGCATGGGTGCCGCAGGTGACCTGAGGACGTACAAGGGCGCTTTCCGTGTGGAATACAGAAGCATATACCTTTTCAAGGGTATCTCTTCCGTGATCATCATAACCGTACCCACTGGCGTAATTAAAGCATTCTGCACTCACATGGTTCTCCTGCATTGCCTTTATTACTTT